>JAFAFY010000159.1 GCA_023423235.1 Pseudomonadota bacterium | reverse complement strand
CACCGGGATCTTCAGCCGCTCGCGCAGCTTGCGCTCGACGATGAAGCACTCCGGCGCCTTGATGTCCTCGAGGTTGATGCCGCCGAAGGTCGGCTCCAGGCTGGCGATGATCTCGACCAGCTTGTCGGGGTCGCGCTCGTCGACCTCGATGTCGAACACGTCGATGCCGGCGAACTTCTTGAACAGCACGCCCTTGCCTTCCATCACCGGCTTGCCGGCCAGCGGGCCGATGTCGCCCAGGCCCAGCACCGCGGTGCCGTTGGAGATCACCGCGACCAGATTGCCGCGCGCGGTCAGCTCGCTGGCGGCGTTGGGATCGGCGACGATCTCCTCGCAGGCGAACGCCACGCCCGGCGAGTACGCCAGCGCCAGGTCGCGCTGGGTGAGCATCGGCTTGGTCGCGTTGACGGTGATCTTGCCCGGCGGCGCCAGGCGATGGTAATCGAGGGCGGCCTGGCGGAAATCGTCGTTGGACATCAGTGTGGGATCTTGGCGGGAATGGAGCGGGGGGACCGGGATTCTAACCCCGCGCCCGCGCCGGGACCGGACGCGGGCGGATGGTGGGCCGGATGCAGGCGCCGGACACGGGCGACGTACATCGCGGTACCTCGCACGCCGCCGCCGCGCCCGGCAACCGGCGACTGGCCGTTGGCCGTGGAGAAGCGCTTACGCCCGGCGACGGAAATGGCGGTGCCGGGCGGGTAGCCTGGAATACCACTAGAACCCCACTAGAACACCACCTGTGCGCGCACGTTGACCGTGTCGCCGGTGTCGTGGCCCTGGTAGGCGCCGACCCGGTTGTCGGTGGTCCAGTGCACGTAGTTGAGCATCAGCCGCGACCAGTTGTTGAGGTACCAGTTGACGCCCAGGGTCCAGGCGTCGCCCTCGCCGCCGCGGGCCGCGTCGCTGAAGTCGAAGCGGTCGAAGCGCGCGGCCAGTTCCCAGGCGCCGATGCCGCCATCGGTGACCGGACGCGCGACGCGGGTCGTGCCCCAGACCCCGGAGCGGGCGCTGAATCCGGGCTTCTCGCCGGTGATCAACCAGCCGGCATAGACCGAGGTCGCCTTCTGGGTGAAGTCGTCGGCGGTGCGCGAGCTGATCGTGCGCTCGCCGTACTCGCCGAAGGCCCAGAAGTTGCGCCAGGTGCCGCCTAGCTCGGCGCCCCAGATGTTCTCGTGGGTGACGTTGGCGATCGAGCTGGCCGACACGCGGACGTTGTCGTTGAAGCTCGAGGCGATGCGCGGCACCTTGTTGATGCTGGCGACGTCGCTGCCGAAGTCCTCGTGCACGTACCAGCCGCCCAGGTGCAGGAAGCCGGACGCGCGCTTGACCGGGTTCCAGTGCGCGCGCGTGGTCCAGGTCAACGAATCGCTCTGGGCGCCGGCGTTGCCGATATCGTCGCCGGTGAAGCCCAGGCTGTAGTGCCAGTTCTGGCCGATCAGCTTCATCTGCGCGCCCATGCCGAAGTAGCCGCTGTTGGGCGCACCGACCGACGCGACCGCGTTGCGCTCCATGAACGGCACCCGGGTCAGCGTGGTGCTGGAATCGATGGCGCGGTCCTTGAGCTTGTTGCCGACGTAGAACTCGGCCGGCAGGGCGCCGATGCGGGTGTCCCAGCTCAGGTAGGCGTCGCTGATGCTCACGCTGTTGTCGGAGAGCTCGGCGTCGATCTTGTAGCCCAGTGCGCCGATCGTGCCCTCGGCGCCCAGGCGCACCTGGCGCATCTCGGTACCGCCGATGTTGCGGTCGTCGAAGCGCGAGCCGCGCGTGGACGAGAAGTCGGCGAGGATCCGGCCGCGGGGGTGGAAGGTGAAGCTGCGGTCGCTGTTGCGGAACTCCGGGCCGCCGCGCCGCCAGCTGGTGTTGCCGTCGCCGCTGCCGCCACTGGCGGCGAGCTGGGCGACCTGCGCCTGCAGGATGGCCAGGTCGTCCTGGCGGGTGTCGGCCACCGCCGCGGCGACCTGCGCATCGCTGCCTGCGATGCCCGGCGCGGGGGCGGCCGCGCTGCCGGCCGGCTGCGCCTGGCCGGACTCGAGCGCGGCCAGGCGCGCGTTGAGCTGTTCGAGTTGCGCGGCCTGCGCCTGCAGCATCTGCGCCTGCTGCTCGACGAGCGCGCGCAGGGCGGCATCCTCCTGGGCGTGGGCGTCGAAGGCGGTCGCGCCGAGCGCGAGGCCGATGGCGGCGGCAAGCGCCGCGGTACGGAACTGGTGCATGGATTTCCCTCCGGAAAATGGGGCGTGGCGCACGGCGGTCAGTCGCCGCCCGCGTCGTCGGTGTCGTCTTCGGGCGCGGACACCGGGCGCGGCGGCGCGGCATCGCCGATCAGCGGCTGCAGGCGGGCCGGCGCGGTCTGCATGAAGCCGTGGCTGCGCGCCCAGGTCGCGAACAGCCGCGGCCATTGCGCGACCAGCGTGCCCGGCCGGCCAAGGCCCCAGCTGTGGCCGCCACGTTCGAAGATGTGCATCTCGGCCGGTACGCCTTGCGCCCGCGCGGCGCTGAACATCGTCAGGCTGTGGCCGACATCGGCGATCCGGTCGTCGGCCGCGTGCACCAGGAACACCGGCGGCATGTCGGCGCGGACGTGCGATTCGACCGAGTAGGCGGCAACCGCGTCGGCCTGGGTGGCCAGTTCGCGGCGCGAACGCGTGGTGTCGAGCGGCGCCTGCAACGAGACCACCGGATACAGCATGGCCAGGAAGTCCGGCCGCGCCGACGTGCGGTCGGCGGCGTCGAGCGCGGGATAGAAATCGTGGTCGAAGCGCGTGGCGAGGATGCCGCCGAGGTTGGCACCGGCCGACGAGCCCATGACGCCGATCTTCTGCGGATCGATGCCGAGGCTGTCGGCGCGGCTGCGCAGCAGGCGCAGCGCCCGCTGGCCGTCCTGGAACGGCGCCACCGCGGGCCAGCCATCGGCCGGCAGGCGGTAGTACAGCACCGCCGCGGTCACCCCGATCGACGCCAGCCACTGCGCCATCGGCGCGGCCGCGGTGCCGACCTGGATGCGGAAGTAGCCGCCGCCGCCCAGGATCAGCACCGTGGTGCCGTTGGGCTGCGCGGGCCGGTAGATCTCCATGCGCGGCTCGGCGATGCGCGTCACCGCGCCCAGCGCGCTGCCTTCGTTGCCGATCTGCTCGGGCCCGGTGACGTTGCGCGGCAGGTGGCCCTCCGGCCACAGCACCAGCGTCTCGAGCGCCTGCGCCTGCGCCACGCCCGCCCCCACCAACAGGGCAACCAGGCCCAGCCATCGTATCGTGCGTTTCATTGCTTGCTCCTCCCGTCATCCCGTGGCCGGCGTGCGCCGGGCCGTGTCAATCCGCCGCTAGCACCTCGCGGTCGCCCGGCCCGGCCGCGGGATCGGGCGCGGCCGCCAGCGGGCTGGGCCTGTCGTCCAGCGCCCGCGCCAGTGCGTCGCGGTCGAGCGCGTTCTCCCAGCGCGCGACCACCACGGTCGCAACCGCGTTGCCGATGAAATTGGTGATCGAGCGGCATTCGCTCATGAAGCGATCGATGCCCAGGATCAGCGCGATCCCGGCGACCGGCACCGTCGGCACCACCGACAGCGTGGCTGCCAGGGTGATGAAGCCCGCGCCGGTCACGCCGGCCGCGCCCTTGGAACTGAGCATCGCCACCAGCAGCAGCGTGACCTGCTGCCACAGGCTCAGCTCGATGTTCGTCGCCTGCGCGATGAACAACGCCGCCAGGGTCATGTACAGGTTGGTGCCGTCGAGGTTGAACGAGTAGCCGGTGGGCACCACCAGGCCGACGACCGATTTCCGGCAGCCGGCGCGCTCGAGCTTTTCCATCAGCGAGGGCAGCGCCGACTCCGACGACGAGGTGCCCAGCACCAGCAGCAGCTCGGCCTTGAGGTAGCGCATCAGCTTGAGGATCGAGAACCCGCACAGCCGCGACACCGTGCCCAGGATCACCAGCACGAACAGCAGCGCGCTGACGTAGAAGGTGCCAACCAGCCAGGCCAGGTTGACCAGCGACGACAGCCCGTACTTGCCGATGGTGAAGGCGATCGCGCCGAACGCACCGATCGGCGCCGCCTTCATCAGGATGTGCACCAGCTTGAACACCGGCGTGGTCAGGGCTTCGAGCAACGCGAGCACCGGCCTGCCGCGCTCGCCGACCATCGCCAGCGCGATTCCGGACAGCACCGCGATGAACAGCACCTGCAGGATGTTGCCGTCGACGAAGGCGCCGACCAGCGTGCCGGGGATGATGTCGAGCAGGAAGCCGGTCAGGCTCATCTCGTGCGAGGCATCCACGTAGCCCTGCACGGCACTGGTGTCGAGCGAGGCCGGGTCGATGTCCATGCCGGCGCCGGGCTGCACCAGGTGAGCGACCGCCATGCCGATGACCAGCGCAAGCGTCGAGAAGAACAGGAAGTAGGCCATCGCCTTGGCGAACACGCGGCCCACGCTGCGCAGGTGGGTCATGCCGGCAATGCCGGTGACGATGGTCAGGAAGATCACCGGCGCGATGATCATCTTGACCAGCTTGATGAAGGCATCGCCGAGTGGCTTCATCTGCTCGGCCAGCGCCGGGGCGTAGTGGCCCAGCACCGCGCCCAGCACGATCGCCACGATCACCTGCAGGTACAGCTGGCGGTACCAGGGCGTGCGCGTGGCGGCAACGGGGCGGGCGGCGATATCGACGTGCATGCAGGTTCCACCGGGCGCTTCCGCGGGGCGCGGATGCGGGTGGGCAGTTGTACGTCAGCCATGCGCAGGCGCCGATAGCCTATTGGTGTTACCGCGCTGCAGCACGGACGCGGCAGGTGCCGTCCGGCGGCCGCCCGCGCGGATGCCGATCGCGACGCGCAGGCGTGCCCGGACGCCGGGCCGGCCGCAGGCCATCCGTCCACGGAACGCCGAGGGCGCATACCTCGGCGCCGTCCAGCCGACGCCCGGCGGCCCGGCCGGGCCACCCGCTGGATCTCCGGCGCCAGGCAACGGATACAGGCGGGACCGGCACGCCTGCCCTTCCCGGCCGCGGAGAACAAGTCGTGATTCGCGCAACGGCGGGACTTCCAGGCGGCGGAGGTCGGGGCATCCGCGACGTTCAGGCCACTGGCAGCAACGGTACCCACGAGCCTCGACGCGCCGGTTGCAATGCGCCTGCGCTTTCGCGGCAACGACGGAAAGGGCCGGCGTGCCCGGATCCGGCCTAGTCACTTCGTACTAGGCGCGATGCAGCGGGCCTAACATGGGCGGCAGCCCCCGCCGCGCACCGGTTCACGCGGCCCGGTATCGAAACGACCGGTCGGCACCCCGCCGATACCCCCGCGAGTTCCCCATGCGTCCCGTCCCCCTGACTCTCCTCCTGTGCGCCTGCACGGCCCCCGCGTGCGCGTCTGCCGCCGATACCGGCGTGTGGCCGCCGCGCGTCGGCTTCGCCGACGACATCACCCTGACTGCCACCGGCAACATCGCCTGGGACCACGTGGACTTCAGTGGCGAGCCGCGGCTGGGCGACGGGGACGGCCTGCGCCGGCGCGAGTTCGGCGCAACGCTGAAGAAAGCCGGCGTGTGGGATGCGATGGTGTACTACGACTTCGAATCGCACACTTGGCTCGATGTGTACCTGCGGGTCGAGACCAGCGCCCTGTTCGGCCGCGACCTCGGCAAGCTGCGCGCCGGCTACATCAAGGTGCCGGTGGGGCTGGAGGGCGCCACCGGTTCGCGCGCGGTCAGCCTCATGGAGATGTCGACGCCGACCCAGGCGTTCTACCAGGGCCGCCGTACCGGCCTGGAATGGACCTTCGAGCAGCCGCGCTACCTGCTGCAGGCCGGCGGCTACGCGGGCACCGACCTGCACGGCGACCATCCCGGGCAGACCGTTGCCGGGCGCGCGGCGTGGACCCCGCGCAAGGGCGACGGCGACGTGCTGCACCTGGGCGTCTCGGCCTCGCGCGAGAACCCGGAAGGCTGGACCGACGGCCGCGGCGCGGCACATGCGGCCGACGCGCGCCTGCAGGCGCGGCCCGGCGCCGGCCTGACCCCGGTGCGCCTGGTCGACACGGGCAGCCTGGCACCGGTGGCGCACATCCACCGTACCGGCCTGGAGGGTGTGTGGATCCACGGCCCGGTGTCGCTGCAGGGCGAACTGATGCATGCGGACATCAGCCGCGGCGACGGCCTGCGCGACTACCGCGCCGACGGCGGCTATGTCACCGCCAGCTGGCTGCTGACCGGCGAGAGCCGGCCGTACGCGGCGGGCAGCCTCTCCAACCCGAAGCCGTCACGGGCACGGGGCGCCGTCGAACTGCTCGCGCGCTACAGCCGCATCGACCTCGACGATGCCGGCATCGACGGCGGACGCCAGCACGACTGGACCGTGGGCGCCAACTGGTACCTGGGCCCGTACGTGAAGCTGCAGGCCAACTACGTGCGCGTGGACGCCACGCGCGCCGGCGTGCGCAGCCGCCCCGGGCTGGTCGAGGTCCGTGTCCAGGTGCATTTCTGATCCAGCGTCCCGGCCGATGGCCGCATCGCGCGCGCCTACACTGTCGACGATGCGCCCGGCCACCCGATTCCACCGTTTCCTGCTGACCCTGCTGCTGACCGGCGGCGGACTGCTGCTGGTGGTCGCCGTGGCCCATCGCGAAGGCGGACGCCGGGCGATGGCGCAGCAGTCGCAGCAGGCCACGCAGCAGCTGGCGCTGCATGCGCAGGCCCTGAATCAACGCATCGAGCGTTACCGGATGCTGCCGCGGCTGCTGGCGATCAATCCCGACATGCGCCGCGGCGCCCTGGGGCCGGCCGACGCGGCGGTGCGGCACCAGCTCAACCTGCGCCTGGAGCAGGCCAACCGCAGCACCCGCGCCTCGACGCTGACGCTGACCGACGCCCGCGGCATCGCGGTGGCGGCCAGCAACTGGCGCACGCCGGGCAGCAACGTCGGCGAGGACTACAGTTTCCGCCCCTACGTGCAACAGGCGCTGCGCGAGGGCGAGGGCCGCTTCTACGGCATCGGCGTGACCACCGGCGTGCCCGGCTACTTCCTGTCCGAGGCGGTGCGCGACGATGCCGGTCGCGCGATCGGCGTGGTGGTGATCAAGATCGAGCTGGATGCGATCCAGCAGGCGTGGCCGACCGACGGCGACATCGTGCTGGTCAGTGACGCGCACGAGGTGGTGTTCCTCGCCAGCCGCGCCGCGTGGCGTTACCGGGTGCTGGCGCCGCTGGACGCGGCCACGCACGTGGAACTTGCCAGCACCCGCCAGTACGAGGGCCAGGTGCTGCAGCCCGTTGCGGTGCAGGCGCTGCGGGCGCCGGGCGGCGACGGCCGGCTGCTGCGCATCGAGCAGCCGCCGATGCCGGGGCGCTGGTTGTGGCAGCGCGCGCCCATCGACGGCACCGACTGGACCCTGCACCTGCTGCACGATGCCGCGCCGGTGGCGGTCGCCGCGCGGCAGTGGGCCACCATCGCCGGCGCGTCATGGCTGGCGCTGGCGTTCGTGCTGCTGTTCCTGCAGCAGCGGCTCCGGCTGGGCGCACTGCGTCGGCGCAGCCGGCTGGAACTGGAAACCCTGGTGCGCCAGCACGCCGAGGAACTGCGCACCGCGCAGGACGGGCTGGTGGCGGCCGCGCAGGAAGCCGACACCGGCCTGAGCCGGCGGTTGGCGCACCTGCCACAGGGCGTGGTGATCATCGACGCGGACCTGCGCATCGTCGCGTGGAATGCGCGCTACATCGAACTGTTCCGGTTCCCGCCGGAGCTGGTGCAGGTGGGTACGCCGATCGAGGACGTGTTCCGCTACAACGCTCGCCGCGGCCTGCTCGGCCCGGGCCCGGTCGAGGACGCGATCCAGCGCCGGTTGGGGCATCTGCGCAGCGGCAAGCCGCACATGCGCGAGAGCGAGAAGGAGGACGGCACGGTACTGGAGATCCGCGGCAACCCGTTGCCGGAAGGCGGCTTCGTCACCAGCTACGCCGACATCACCAGCTACAAGACCACCGCGCGCGAACTGCGCACCTTGGCCGACGCGCTGGAGCGGCGCATCGCCGAGCGCACCGCCGACCTGGAACAGGCGCGCAGCGAGGCCGAAGCCGCCAACCGCTACAAGGGCCGATTCGTCGCCGCGGCCGTGCATGATCTGCTGCAGCCACTGAATGCGGCGCGGATGTTCCTGTCGGCGCTGCGCGCGCGGCTGCACGACAGCGGCATACGCGACAACGGCATGCCTGCGGATGCGATGCCCGGAAGCGGCCTGCGCGCCTACGAGGCGCGCGAACTCGCCGACAGCATCGATGGCGCGCTGGCGGCGCAGGACGGCATCCTCGCCAGCCTGCTGGATATCTCGCGACTGGAATCGGGCACCCTGCAGACCGACGTGCGCGACTTCGCGCTTGGCCCGCTGCTCGACGCGCTGGCCCGCGAGGCGCGTGTGCTGGCGGCCGCGCGCGGCCTGCGGCTCGATGCCGTGGCCACCCGCGCCTGGGTGCGCAGCGACGCAACCCTGCTGCGCCGGATCCTGCAGAATTTCCTGTCGAACGCGGTGCGCTACACCCCGCGCGGGCGCATCGCCATCGGCTGCCGCCGGGTCGGCGACGCGCTGCGCATCGAGGTCCACGACACCGGTCCCGGCATTCCGCCGGGCCGCCAGCGCGAGATCTTCGAGGAATTCCGCCGACTCGACGACGGCGTCGCCAGCGAGCGCGGCGCCGGGCTCGGGCTGGCGATCGTCGACCGCATCAGCCGGTTGCTCGGGCACCGGGTCGGCCTGCGCTCGCGGCCGGGCGTGGGCAGCGTGTTCTCGGTGACCGTGCCGCTGGGCACGCCCGGCGCGGATGCGCCAACGGCGGCTGCGGTGGCGCTGCATGCGGACGAGGATTCACCGCTGCATGGCTGCCGGGTCTGGTGCATCGACGACGATCCGCAGGTGTGCGAAGCCACGCGCGCACTGCTGCAACGCTGGCACTGCGCGGTCGACTTCGCCGGCGGCGGCGACGACGCGATCGCCGCCGCGCCGGCGCTGCCGACGCC
>JAFAFY010000146.1 GCA_023423235.1 Pseudomonadota bacterium | reverse complement strand
CGGCTCAAGCAGCAGGCGCAGACCAGTGCCGCCGCCCGCCGCGCGCTGGCGCTGGCCGAGTCGCCCGAGCGCTTCCTCTCGACCGTGCAGGTCGGCATCACCCTGGTCGGGATCCTGACCGGCATGTTCGGCGGCGACGCGATCGGTGCGCTGATCGGCCAGTGGCTGGCCGGCCATGCGCCGTTCCTGGGCCGCCATGCGATGACCGTCGGCCTGGTGCTGGCGGTCGGGCTGATCACCTTCCTGACCATCGTGCTGGGCGAACTGCTGCCCAAGCGCCTGGCGCTGCTGGCGCCCGAACGCCTGGCCAGCACGGTCGCGCTGCCGATGCAGATCCTCTCGCGCGTCGCCACCCCGGTGGTCTGGCTGCTGAGCAGCAGCACCCGCGGCCTGCTGCGGCTGCTGCGCCTGCATCAGACCGAGGCCTCGCAGGTCACCGAAGAGGAGATCCGCATGCTGGTGAGCGAGAGCCACGAGCAGGGCGTGATCGACACCGACGAACGCAACATGGTCAACCGCGTGCTGACGCTGGGCGACCGCGACGCCGACAGCCTGATGACGCCGCGCAAGCGCATCGCCTGGCTCGACATCGCCGCCAGTTTCGAGGACAACCTGGCCGAGATGCGCGCGACCCCGTATTCGCGCTACCCGGTCTACCGCGGCAGCGACGCGGACGTGGTCGGCGTGCTGGAGATCAAGTCGCTGATCGACCGCCTGGATGCCCCGGGCGCGGAATTCGACCTGTTCAAGTACCTGCGCGAACCGCTGTTCGTGTCCGAATCCACTCCGGCGATGAAGCTGCTGGAGATCCTGCGCGAGGCCCAGCAGTCGCTGGCGCTGGTGGTCGACGAGTACGGCGAGATCACCGGCATGGTCACCGTCAACGACGTGATGGAAGCGGTGATCGGCCGCAACCAGAGCGGCAGCGACGCCAGCCCGCTGGTGGTGGTGCGCGAGGACGGCTCGATGCTGGTCGACGGCGGCCTGACCACCGACAACCTGCGCGAGTTGCTCGGCGTGGGAACGCTGCCCGGCGAGGAGGAGCACATCTTCCACACCGCCGCAGGCATGATCATCGCCCGCTTCGGCCGCATCCCCAACGTGTCCGAACACTTCGAGTGGCATGGCTGGCGGTTCGAGATCGTCGACCTCGACGGCCCGCGCGTGGACAAGCTGCTGCTGCAGCGCGTGGCGACCGACGACCACGGCGATGACCACGGAACCTGAGTTTCCCGGGCACCGCCCGCACCGCCGCCGCGAGGCCGGCACCCGCGAACTGCTGGCGGCGATGGCCTCGGGCGATCCCGGCGACCGCCTGCGCTTCCGCGACCTGCTGACCGGCCTGGGCCGGCGCGCGTTCGGCATGATGCTGTTCGTCGCCACGCTGCCGGCGTTCATCCCGGTGCCGGGGGTCGGCGGCGCGATCGGCGGTCCGCTGGTGATCCTGGTCGGGGCGCAACTGCTGCTCGGGCTGCGACGGCCGTGGCTGCCGCGTTTCCTCGGCGAACGCGGTCCGCACCGCGGCGCCCTGCAACGCTTCGAGATCCGCCTGGAGCCGTGGTTCCGGCGCGTGGAGCGGGTCAGCCGGCCGCGCATGCAGGGCCTGCTCGATGGCCGCCTGGCGACCCTGTGCACCGGCCTGCTGCTGGTGTTGCTGGGCGTGCTGCTGGCGCTGCCGATCCCCTTCACCAACTACATCTTCGGCGTGCTGCTGCTGGCCTTCGCGCTGGCGCTGCTGGAGCGCGACGGCGCGCTGATGCTGATCGCCTGGGGCGGTGCCACGGTGGCGATCGCGGTGTTCGGTGTGCTCAGCGGCGCCCTGGCGACCGCGGCGACGGAGTGGCTGGGCCGGTTGTTCTGAAGCCAGGCGCCCGCTCCGGACGCACCCCCGCCGCAAGCGCTCAGGGCAGCAGGCGGGCGAATTCCCCGGCCGACATCGGATAGCCCAGCCAGTAGCCCTGGGCGAGGTCGCAGCCGCGGTCGCGCAGGATCTGGAACTGGCCTTCCTTCTCCACGCCCTCGGCGACGACGGTGATGCCGATCGAATGCGCCATCGCGATGATCGCCGTGGTCAGCGCCAGGTCGTCGGGGTCGCGCAGCACGTCGGCGACGAAGCTGCGGTCGATCTTGACCCCGTCCACCGGCACCTCGCGCAGGTGGCTCAGGCCCGAGAAGCCGGTACCGAAGTCGTCCAGCCAGATCTTCACCCCCAGCGCGCGCAATGCGTCCAGCACCTGGCCGACGCGGCGCTGGTCGCCGATGATGGCGGTCTCGGTCAGCTCCACGTGCAGGTGCCGCGGGTCCAGGCCGCAGGCCTGCAGCGCCGCCGCCACGCCGTCGGCGAACCCCGCGCCCCGCAGCTGCCGCGGCGAGACGTTGACCGACACGAACAGCCCCGCCGAGCGCGGCGAGGCCTGCTGCCAGGCGCGGGTCTGCTCGCAGGCCGCCCGCAACACCTGCGGACCGATCACATCGATCAAGCCGCTCTGCTCCGCCACCTCGATGAACACCGTCGGTGCGACCACGCCCAGCTCCGGATGCTGCCAGCGCAGCAGCGCCTCCACACCCACCAGGGCGCTGTCCTCCATGCGGAACACCGGCTGGTAGGCCAGGCTGAGTTCGTTGCGGTCCCAGGCGCCGCGCAGGTCGTGCTCCATCCGCACCCGGCGCTCCATCGCCTGGTCCATCGCCAGGCTGTAGAAGCGGTGGCAGTTCTTGCCGGCCAGCTTGGCCTGGTACATGGCGATGTCGCCGTTCTTGAGCAGCATCGCCGCGGTCAGCGCATCGCCGGGGAACAGGGTGACGCCGATCGAGATGCCCAGGAACACCTGCCGCCCCTGCACCGAGATCGGCTGCGCGGCGACCTCGGTCAGGCGCGTGGCGAGGGTGCCGGCCAGCTCCGCCAGGTCGTCGGTCGCGGCTTCCGGCAACTGCACCAGCACCACGAACTCGTCGCCACCGAAGCGCGCGACCAGGGTGTCACCCTGCCCGCTCTGCTCCACGGTGCCGACGATGCGTTGGCTGAACTGCACCAGCGCCTCGTCACCGGCGTCGTGGCCCAGGGTGTCGTTGACGCGCTTGAAATCGTCGATGTCGGTGAACAGCAGGGCCAGGCGACCCGCCGCACCCTGCATCTCCAGCAACCGCTGGTCCAGGCTCTCGCGCAGCGCGCGCCGGTTGGCCAGGCCGGTCAGCGGATCGGCGTAGGCCATGCGCCGGATGTCGCGGTCATGGCGGGCGATGCTGTCGCGCATGCGGTCGAAGGCACGCATCAGCTCGCCGATCTCGTCGGCCCGTCCATCGACCGGTATCCGCCCCGTGTAGTTGCCGGCCTCGATCTGTCGGGCCGCCTCCGCCAGCTGGCGCACCGGATGCACCAGTCGCCGCTGCAGCACCAGCGCGATCACCAGGCCCAGGGCGATGAAGGCCGCCAGCAGCAGGCCGATCGAGGTCAGGTGACGCTGCTGGATCCGGTCGAGATGGCCCCGCATGGCCGCGACCACCCCGGCTTCGTCGGCGCGCGCGGCCGCCAGCGAATAGCCGATGCGTACCCCGCCCAGGCGTTGCTCGCCGATCATGATCGGCATCGACACGTCGAGGTGGTCGCCATCGCCCTGGATGTGCATCGCGGTGGCGGCGATCGCGCCGGCGGCGAAGGCGTCGTCCATGCGTTGCCCGTAGACGGCGATCTCGCGGCTACCGTCATGGACGATGTCACCGGCGGTGTCGTAGACCAGCACATAGCTGACATCGGGCTGCCGCAGCACGTTGCCGATGACGGTTCCGATCGCTTCCAGGTCGAAGTAGTACAGCGGATTGGCCAGGGCTTCGGCGACCTGCGCGGAGATCGCCTCGCCGCGCGAGAGCAGCCGCTGCGACGCCAGCGCGTGCATCGACTGCTGGCTCAGCGCCAGCACCTCGGCCTGCATGCGTTGCTGCTGGCGCAGCAACAGCGCCGAGACCAGCACCACCAGCGCCAGCGTGATGGTGGCAAGCACCAGGAATGTGCGCTGCAGACCCGGCCGCAGGTTCATTCGATCTCCCTGACCACGCGCAGCGCGCCCTCGCGCAGGTGCGTCAGGTCGCGACGCACGCCCGCATCGAGCGGCAGGAACCCGGTGGTGCCGAAGAACCGCCGCAACGGCACGCGCGCATCCGGGTCGCGGCTTGCCTGCAGCAATACCTCGCGCAGGCGCGCCTCGACGCGCGGGTCCAGGTCGCCGCGCACCAGCTCCAGCGCACGCGGAAACATCGGGGTTTCGTGGAACACGATGAAATCGCGCTTGAACGCCTCGGGCACGCGGTGGGGATCGGCCCAGTCCAGGTCGCTCATCGCGCCGGCATCGATCAGCCGCTTGTGCACCCAGGACGCGGTGTTGAGTTCGGAGCGCGCGAACACGTAGCCCACGGAGCCCGCGGCAGGCTGGTCGGTCGGCGAGAGCAGGATCTCCAGCGGCAGGCCCACAGACAGCAGCTCCGCGGCCGGGACGAAATAGGCACTGGTCGACTGCCGGTTCTGGAAGGCAATGCTGCGCCCGCGCAGGTCGGCCAGCGCGCCGATGCCGCTGTCGCGACGGGCGAAGTACAGTGTGCGGTAGTGGCTCACGCCGTTGCGTTCGGTCAGCAGCAGCGCCCTGGCGCCGGCGCGCGACTCCAGCAGGGTCGCGCCGCTGGCGGTCTCGGTGACCCAGTCGACCCGGCCGCGCCGCAGATAGCTCTGCATCTGCTGCGCATCGCGCGCCATCAGGATCCGGCCTTCGGTGATGCCGACATCGCCCATGCGCGCGACCACGAAGTCCAGCAGCGGCTTGAGCTGCTCATAGTGCGCCCGGGGGTCGTCGCTGATGCGGCCGAGTACCAGTACATGGCGCTGGTTCTGCGCATCTGCAGCCTGCGCGTGCGGCTGCAGGCCTATGCACAACAACGCGAGGACAAGCAGTCCGAACAGGCGACCGGATTTGTGCAGGAAACAGGCGGTCACGGAGCAGTCCGGGCCTGGGGATCAAACGGCGAGCCTAGCCCAAACCCGCCGGTCACGACAGCTCCGCATCAGCCCTGCCCGGCCGCGCGCGCCAGGCGTGCCATGCGCTGGGCATCGGCCAGGATGCCGCGCAGCAGGCGCACCTCCTGCTCGTCCAGCCCGGTACGCACGAACAGGCGCCGCAGCTTGCGCATCGCCGAGTCGGGCGCACGTCCCTTGTGGAAGTCGATCGCCTCCAGGGTGTCGGCCAGCTGGGCGAAGAATCCCTCCAGTGCGGCGTGCGGCGCCGCGCCTGCCGGCACTGCCGTGGCCGGCGCCGCGGTGGCCCCACCGGCGTCCAGCAGGGCCAGCCGCAATTCGTAGCTGAGCACCTGCACGGCGGCGGCGAGATTGAGCGAGCTGTAGTCGGGATTGGCGGGGATGTGCACCGCCGCATGGCAGAGCTGCAGTTCGGCGTTCTCCAGGCCGGTGCGCTCGCGCCCGAACACCAGCGCCACTTCCCCGCCGGCGACCGCCTCGGCGTGCAGCGCGGCCGCGGCGTCGCGCGGGCGCAATTCGCGCAGTTGCACGCGGCGGCTGCGCGCGGTGCAGCCCAGGACCAGCCGGCAGTCGGCGATCGCCTCGGCCAGCGTGTCCACGCGTACGGCCGCCGCCAGCACATCATCGGCGCCGGCCGCCATCGCCTCGGCATCGGCATGCGGGAATTTCTGCGGCGCCACCAGCACCAGCCGGTGCAAGCCCATCGTCTTCATCGCGCGGGCGGCCGAGCCGATGTTGCCCGGGTGCTGGGTACCGACCAGCACGATGCGGATGCGGCTGGCGACGTCGGTGGCGACGGCGGGCGTGTCGTTCATGGGCGCGTGCATGGCGCGAATGGTAAACTGCGCGGCCAGCCAACGCGCTGGCACCGCTCTTTTCCCCCTCGATTTCCGCCTGCGCCCGGAGCCGTCCGCGATGCAACAACCTGCTGTCAACATCATGATCAAGGCGGCACGCGCGGGCGGCAACGTCCTGCTGCGGCACATGCACCGCCTCGATGCGCTCAACGTGGTCGAGAAGGACCGCCTGGACTACGCCAGCGAAGTCGACGGGCTGGCCGAGGAAGCGGTCATCAAGGAACTGCGCCGGGCCAACCCCGACTACGCCATCCTCGGCGAGGAAGGCGGCGCCAAGCCGGGCCGCGGTGGCGGCACCCGCTACACCTGGGTCATCGACCCGCTGGACGGCACCAGCAACTACCTGCGCGGCTTTCCGCACTGGTGCGTGTCGATCGCACTGGTGGAAGGCGGCGAACCGCTGCACGCGGTGATCTTCGACCCGCTGCGCAATGAACTGTTCACCGCCACCCGCGGCGCCGGCGCCCAGCTCAACGAGCGCCGCATCCGCGTGGCCGAGCGCAAGGACCTGTCGGGCGCGGTGCTGGGCACCGGTTTCGCCCCGCGCGAACGCAAGCGCGCCGGCGCGCAGCTGCGCTGCATCGAGACCCTGCTGGAAACCGCCGAGGACGTGCGCCGTGGCGGTTCGGCCGCGCTCGACCTGGCCTACGTCGCCGCGGGCCGCAGCGACGGCTACTTCGAGGCCGGCGTGCATCCCTGGGATATCGCCGCCGGCGTGCTGCTGGTGCGCGAGGCCGGCGGCCGCGTCTGCGACTTCAAGGGCGCGCCGACCGGCCCGCTCAACGTCGCCCCTGCCGGCGGCCGCCAGATCGTCGCCGCCAACATCAAGCTGATCGAGCCGCTGCAGAAGACGATCGTCGCTTCGGGGTATGCGAAGGCGTTTGACTGATCCGGCCGAGGGACGTGATTGGTGATTGGTGATTGGTGATTCGTAGTAGCAGAAGGCCGCGCAATCGCGCGGCTTTCTCGTTTCCGGGGTGTCTGGATGGATGCGGAGCACCGACACACCACTGCGCTGGGCGATCCGGCCGCGCCGCTCCAGCAAGCAGAAGGCCGCGCGATGCGCGGCCTTCTGCTTGTCACGAATCACCAATCACCAATCACGGTCTCCGCGCCAACGCCTCTTCGTCGCGGGCCTTCGGCAGCAGGTCCTGCTTGGTGACACGCAGCAGGCCGTAGGTCAGCAGCGGACAGGCGATGAACACCGACGACAGGGTGCCGATCACCGCGCCCAGCATCTGGATCAGTGCCAGGCCTTCCAGCGATCCGCCGCCGTACAGGAACAGCGCCAGCACCGACAGGAAGAACACCAGCGAGGTGATGATGGTGCGCGAGAGCGTCTGGTTGATCGAACGGTTGAACACTTCCAGCGGGTCGGCACGCATGCTGCGGAAATTCTCGCGTACGCGGTCGAACACCACGATGGTGTCGTTGATCGAGAAGCCCATCACCGACAACAGGCCGGCCAGCACCGTCAGGTCGAACTCGCGCCCGGTCAGCGCGAACAGGCCGGCGACGATCAGCACGTCGAACAACGTGGTCAGGCTGGCGACGATGGCGAACTTCAGCTCGAAGCGGAAGCCGATGTACAGCAGGAAGCCCACGATCACGAAGATCGCGGCGTAGATCGCATTCTTGCGCAGGTCGCCGGAGACCTGCGAGCCGATCGCCTCGGTACTGAGGATACGGCCCGGGTTTTCCGGCGTGGAGGCGGCCGCCAGCACCTGCTGCGCCAGCTGGGCATTGCCGTCGACGTTGGTGGCCTCGTCGCCGCCGCGCACGCGGATCAGCAGGTCGTTGCCGCTGCCGAAGGTCTGCACCTGGGCATTCTCGACCCCGGCGGCGTCCAGCCGTCCGCGCACGTCATCGACGCTGACCGGCTGCTCGAAGCGCACGTTGACCGCGGTGCCGCCGGTGAAGTCCAGGGCGAAGTTGAAGCCCTTCAGGCCGATGACCGCCAGCGCGCCGACCAGCGCGAGCACCGCGATGGTCACCGCGACATGGCGCACGCGCATGAAGTCGAAGTTGGTATTGGCTGGGATCAGCGTCAGCGGGAAGATTTTCATTCGATAGGTCCGTCAGATCGCCAGGCTCTTGAGCTTCTTGCGCGGCGCATAGATCAGCGTCACCAGCGCGCGCGAGACCACGATGGCGGTGAACATCGATGCCACGATGCCGATCACCAGCGTGACCGCGAAGCCCTGCAGCGGGCCGGTGCCGAATGCGTACAGGGCGACGCCGGCGATGACACCGGTGAGGTTGGAGTCGAGGATCGTGTCCGAGGCCTTCTCGTAACCGGTCACGATCGCCGCCTTGGGTGGCATGCCCGCGCGCAACTCCTCGCGGATGCGCTCGTTGATCAGCACGTTGGCGTCGACCGACAGACCGATCGACAAGGCCAGGCCGGCAAAGCCGGGCAGCGACATGGTGGCGCCGAACAGCGACATCACCGCGATCACGATCAGCAGGTTGAGCAGCAGCGCCAGGCAGGTGACGATGCCGAACATGCGGTAGTACAGCATGAAGAAGATCAGGGTGAAGACGAACGCGTACAGCACCGCGGTGACGCCGCGCTCCACGTTCTCCTTGCCCAGGCTCGGGCCGACCACGCGCTCCTCGACGAAATCCATCGGCGCGGCCAGCGCGCCGGCCTTGAGCTGCTTGGCCAGGTCCGCGGCCTCCTCGGCGCTCAGGCCGGTGGTCTGGAACTCACGGCCGAACACACCGCGGATGGTCGAGGAGCTGATCACGCGCTCGACGGTGCGCGAGGACCGCACTTCCTCGCCGTTGACCATGCGCACGGTGGGAATGCGCTCGACGTAGACGATGCCCAGGCGCTGGCCGACGTTCTCCAGCGTGTGGTCGAGCATGCGCTTGCCGCCGGCGCTGTTGAGGGTGATGCCCACGGCCGGGGTGCCGGTCTGCGAGTCGGTCTGCGGGTTGGCGTTGATCAGCTGGTCGCCCGAGACCAGCACGCGGCGCGAGAGCAGCAGGGGCTGGCCGGCGTCGTTGTAGTAGATGCGCGAATCGGGCGGGATGTTGCCGGTCGCGACCGCAGCGGCGGCCTTGTTCTCGTCGCCGGTGAC
>JAFAFY010000103.1 GCA_023423235.1 Pseudomonadota bacterium | reverse complement strand
CGCACATCTTAGCGCGGTTTCCAGGAACGTCAACACCTCGTGAAGACTGCGCCAAACCCCGTGCCCGGACCCGCCAACCCGAACCTTCCGGCTCGCCTCGGCGGGGCGCGCATTGTGCGCCGGAGCGGCGACAACCGCAAGCCTCGATTGCGACTGCAACAAAATCGGCGCCCGAAGTCCGCACGCGCCTGTCGGGGTGGATGCGCGCGGATAGCCCTGTTCAGATAGGCGTGGCGTCGCCAGGCGCGGCGAGCCAGCGCTCGACGATGACTGCGGCCGCAACCGCGTCCAGAGCGGCGGCGTCACGGCGCTTGCGGCGCCCCTCGGCGCGCTCGGCGGCGAAACGCTGGGCGGCCTCGATCGAGCTGGAGCGCTCGTCCACCAGCACCACCCCGATGCGGTAGCGTGCCTTGAGCGCGGCGGCGAAGGCATGGGCGCGGACGCGAATGGGCTGGTCGCCGCCGTCAAGGGTCATCGGATCGCCGACGATCATGCCGTCGGGACGCCACTCCCGCTGCAGCCTGTCGATGGCCGCCCAATCGACGTGCTCGCCGTGCACATCAATGACTGCCAGCGCGCGTGCCCCGTGGCCGAATGCGCTGCCGACCGCGACCCCGATCCGGCGCGAGCCGACATCGAAGCCGAGCACGGTGCCGTCCCGGCGGATCGCTTCGCCGGTCATGCGTGGCCTGCGTAATCGGTCAGATGCATCATGTCGACGCCAATACGCCCGGCGGCGGCCTGCCATCGCGATTCCAAGGCGGTATCGAACAGCAGCTGGGCGTCGGCCGGCGCGGTGATCCAGCTGTTCTCGGCCAGTTCACGCTCCAGTTGACCAGCGCCCCACCCCGCACAGCCCAGGGCGACGACGGCATTGTCCGGGCCCTCGCCGCAGGCCATCGCCTCGAGCACATCGCGCGAGGTTGTGACCGACAGACCGTCCGCGATGACGAGGCTCGAATCCCAGCGCCGGTCGCCGTCATGCAGCACGAAACCACGTTCGGGGTGCACGGGGCCGCCAGCCAGCACGCGCCGGTCGCGCAGGCGCTGGTCCAGCAGGACGATGCCCATCTGCTCGAGGACTTCGCCAATGGTGTACTCCGACGCGCGGTTGACGACCACGCCCATTGCGCCGTCGCCATCGTGCTGGCAGATCAGCGCGACCGCGCGTGCGAAGTCGGGATCGGCGAGCGATGGCAGCGCGATCAGCAGCTGGTTGGCAAGTGGGGTGGGCAGCGGTGGCATGCCGGCATTCTAGCGAGGCCGGCAGAATGCGGGCATCACGGGCGTTCGCGTGGCGCGGAGGCGGTGGGCGCGTCGGCAAGCCGGGTGCCGCACCAGCGGTCCATGAAGTTGAACAGGAACCCGTAATTGCCGTGATAGCAGGCATGGTGGAGATGGTGCCGGCGGCTCGCCGCCCACCAGCTGTCCGCGTCGGCGTGCGGGCGGAAATCGTAGTTGCTGTGGCCGAGGTTGTTGAGCAACAGGCTCAGCAAGGGCAGCGAAAGCAGCGCGGCGAAGCTGAAATCATGGAGCAGCATCGGCAGCAGGATCACGTTGCCCAGCATGGCTGCCTCCAACGGATGGAAGCTGTAGGTCGCGAACGGCGTGGTGATCCGTGAGCGATGGTGCTGCTGGTGGTAGCGCCGCAGCGCCCGCGTGTGCAGCAGGCGGTGGTTGAGATAGAAATGGACGTCGTTCCAGAGCAGCAGGACAGCTGCCTCCAGCACGACCCGCAACACGCCGGGGTGGCTGGCCAGACCTGCCCATCCCGCGTGCAGGAACCACCATGGAATGACGCTGCCAACGCCGAACACGACGATCGATACCGCCGATCCGCCGATCTCGCGGCGGATCTGGCCCACCGGCAGGCGGCTGCACTCGATCGCATGGCCGACGCCCAGTGCCGGCAGCAGATAGCGCGTCAGCAGCCAGGTGCCACCGCAAAGCACGATGTAGAGCGCGGCAAAATAGCTCAGCCCCCACAGCACGGCCAGATGCGCCGGCAATGCCGCATACGCCTGGCCAAGCGCAGTGAAATCGGGCATGGCGCGCTCGGGCATGGCTCAGAGCCCGAACTGGATCTCCTGCGGTGTGGCGACGCGCACCGCGACCACTTCCACCTCGGCATGCAGCGGCTTGCCGGCCAGCGGGTTGTTGCCATCGACGGTGATCGAGTCGGCATCGAGCGCGGTCACCACGACATCCAGCGGCCCCTTCTCGGTCTGGGCGCGCAGCTTTTCGCCCACCGCGGGAATGCCACGACCGGTGAAGGTGGCGCGCGGCAGGCGTTGCACCAGGCCCTCGTGACGCGGGCCGAAGCCGCGTTCCGGCGGAATGTCGACCGTGAACCGGTCGCCTGCCTGGCGTCCTTCCAGCGCCTGCTCCAGCCCCTGGATGATGCTGCCGATGCCGTGCATGTAGACCAGCGGGTCGTGATCGTGGGTGGAGGTGATGCGCTGCCCGCTGTCGTCGGACAGGGTGAAGTGGACGGTGGCCACGCGGCGGTGGGCGATTTCCATCGGCGATTCCTGCTGGGCGGTGGCGCATGGTGGCGTGGCGGCGCGGGCTGGCGCAACCCGGGGCACGCCCGATGGGCAGGCCCGTCGCGATTGCCTATGCTGCGGCCATGAGCGGCTATTGCGACAGCGCCCCGGGGCATCCGCTGCACGGGCCCTACCACGACACCGAATACGGCTTCCCGCAGCGCGACGAGTCGGTGCTGTTCGAGCGGCTGGTGCTGGAGATCAACCAGGCCGGGCTGAGCTGGGAGACGATCCTGAAGAAACGCGCAGGCCTGCGCCGGGCCTACGACGGGTTCGATGTCGACACGGTAGCGGCCTATGGCGCACCCGAGCGCGCGCGCCTGCTGGCGGACGCGGGCATCATCCGCAACCGACTGAAGGTGGATGCGGCGATCCACAACGCGCAGGTCATCCAGGGCATGCGCGCCTCGCATGGCGGCTTTGCCGCGTGGCTGGATGCGCACCGGCAGGACGACGGACAGGCACGCGACAAGGCCGCCTGGGTGAAGCTGTTCAAGCGCACGTTCCGCTTCACCGGCGGCGAGATCACCGGCGAGTTCCTGATGAGCCTGGGCTACCTGCCCGGCGCGCACCGCGCCGACTGCCCGGTCGCGCGCAGGCTGGCCGACCTGTCGCCGCAGGCGCGATGACCGAACGCGTTTTTTCTGCATCCGTAACGCATTCCGGCCGCTCGCGCGGCCGGAATGGGAAACCCGAAGCACGCGGCGGGATCAGCCCTTGCGCGCATCCTGGTAGCGACGCTCGACCTCGTCCCAGTCGACGACGTTGTAGAACGCGGCGATGTACTCGGGACGGCGGTTCTGGTACTTCAGATAGTAGGCGTGCTCCCAGACGTCCAGGCCGAGCACCGGGGTATTGCCCGAGCCGACGCCCTGGGTCAGCGGGCTGTCCTGGTTGGCGGTGCTCTCGACCGCCAGCTTGCCGGCCTTGTCGACGGTGAGCCAGGCCCAGCCGCTGCCAAAGCGGGTCAGCGCAGCCTTGGTGAAGGCTTCCTTGAAGGCGTCGAAACCGCCGAGGTCGCTGTCGATGTGCTTGGCGACATCGCCGACCGGGTTGCCGCCGGCCTTGGGTGCCATGACCGTCCAGAACAGCGAGTGGTTGGCATGGCCGCCGGCGTTGTTGCGCAGCGCGGTGCGCTTGTCTTCGGGCAGCTTGTCGAGGTTGGCGATGACCTCCTCGGGCGACTTGTCTTCCCAGCCGGTGCCTTCGAGCGCGGCATTGGCGTTGTTGATGTAGGTCTGGTGATGCTTGGTGTAGTGGATCTCCATGGTCTCGGCATCGATGTTGGGCTCGAGCGCGTCGTAGGCATAACCAAGCTTGGGGAGGGTGTAGGCCATCTGTGGATCTCCTAGGGGTTCAGGATGTCGGGACATTGTCCCCTTGCAGGGATCAAGTTCGCGACAAGGCGCGTGCACGATAGCAGCGTGCCCGCCCCGGTTGCGGGAAAACAGTGTTGCGCTGCGTGGCCCCCGGCGCCCCGGCGCGACGCCGGACGCCGGACGCCGGACGCCGGCGGCAGTCAACGCAGGCTGGCCTCGATGCGCTGGGCGCGGCGCGCCGGATCCGGGTGACTGGAGAGCATGTCGGCGCGTTGGCCGCCGTCGTCGAGCTTGCGCAGCGCGCTGGCGGCCGACTGCGCGTTGAAGTTGCCGCGCTGCAGCAGCTCCAGCCCGTAGCTGTCGGACTGCAGTTCGTTGGACTGCGAGTGCTGGGCCTTGACCACATCCTCCACCAGGCTGCCCAGTTCGGACGAGGCCAACTGGCCCGCCGCACTGTTGCTGGCGGCCACGCCCTTGCGCGCGGCCTGGGCGAGATATGCGGTGCGGAAGCGCGCCTTGCTGTGGCCGTGCTTGACGTGGCCGATCTCGTGGCCGATGACGAAGCGCAACTCGTCGTCGTCCATCAGGTCCATCAGGCCACTGTAGACCCGCACCGAGCCGTCCGGCAGGGCGAAGGCGTTGATCTCGGGGGTGCGGTAGACCTTGAAGTTGAGGTTCAGGCCGGAATCGTTCCCGTAGCCAGACACCAGCCGGGCAAGCCGCTGCGCATAGGGGTCGTTGGCCGGTGCGACGTCGTTTTGCGCGTCGTAGGCGGCCGCGGCCTCGGCGCCGAGCGCGGCAACTTCCTCGTCGGAGAGGCTCAGGCCGCGGACGGCATCGCCGCCGACGTCCAGCACGGTGCGGGCCTTGCCGCCGGACAGGCCCTTGAGGCGGTCGAGTGCGCCCTGGGCATGGGCAGCGGGAATGGCGAACAGCAGCAGCGACGCCGCGACGGCGCAGCGGAACGTGGATTGACGCATGGATGCTTCCTTGTCTTGGGATATGGGATCCGCAGCGCCCCCGTGCCGCCGCGCGGGGATTCTGCCATGCGCCGATCCCCGATTGCCGTAGCGTCAGCGGACCTCGGCCACTTCCACCCCATCCAGGCCCTGGGCCAGCGTGCGCGCGTCGCCGCCCTGGGCGAGCTTGATGCGCAGGCGCACCTCGTTGGCCGAGTCGGCGTAGCGCAGCGCGTCCTCGTAGGAGATCTCGCCGGCCTGGTAGAGCTCGAACAGCGCCTGGTCGAAGGTCTTCATGCCCAGGTTGGTCGATTCCTTCATGACCTCCTTGAGCTTGTGGATCTCGCCGTCGCGGATGTAGTCCTGGATCAGCGGCGTGCCGAGCAGGATTTCCATCGCCGCGCGCCGCGACTTGCCGTCCGGGGTCGGGATCAGCTGCTGGGCGACCACACCCTTGAGGTTGAGCGAGAGGTCCATCAGCAGCTGGCTGCGACGGTCCTCGGGGAAGAAGTTGATGATGCGGTCCATCGCCTGGTTGGCGTTGTTGGCATGCAGGGTGCACAGCACCAGGTGGCCGGTTTCGGCGAAGGCGATGGCGTGGTCCATGCCCTCGCGGGTGC
>JAFAFY010000345.1 GCA_023423235.1 Pseudomonadota bacterium | reverse complement strand
ATCGAACAGCGGTGTCGCATCGCGCAGCACCTGTTGCGCGGTCAGCAGGTCGCGCGCGTCGTACTGGAACCGTCGTTGCAAGGTGTCACCGAGCTGCTCCCGGGTCGCCCGCCCCGAGGCGTCGCGTTCGATGCGGATCGGCGCCTCGTCGTCGATCCCCACTTCCGTCACCTGGTCGCGCAGGTCGTAGGCACAGGCGATGCGGTGTCCGCCGCTGGTCTCGCGCAGGATGCGGTTGCCCGCCGCGTCATAGCCGTAACCCACGCGGAAGCCATCCTGCACTTCTTCCAGCAAGCGGCCGGCCGGATCGAAACGGCGCGTGGTCTGGCGGTGCTGGTTGCGCAGCCCGATCAACTGCCCCAGCGCGTCGTACTTGAAGCTCTCCTGGACCTGCTGCCCCGGCTGCAACAGGTCGGGCAGGCGCTTGCGGGTGATCCGCCCCAGCTTGTCGGTCTCGAAGCCGACGCGCTGCCTCAACGGATCGATCGTGGCGCACAGGCGGCCGCTGGCATCGTATTCGTAATGCCGCGACTGTCCCCAGTAATCCACTTCCTCGACGATCCGGCCCAGCGCGTCGCGCCTGAGTTCGTAGCGTTCTCCGCGCTGGTTGGTCAGCCCGACCAGTTGCTCCTCGGTGTCGTAGTGGTACTCCACCGTGTGGCCGTCGGGCTGGATGCGCTTGCCGATCTGGCCGATGCCGACATACTGCAGCCGCGTCTGCGCGCCGGTCTCGTCCACATAGCGGATCAACTGGTCCTCGGCGTCGTATTCGCACCGCACCTGCCCGCCACCCGGAGAAGCCACGCCCAGCAACCGGCCCTTGGCGTCGTATTCGTAGCGCGTGCTTCGATCGAGCGGATCGGTCTGTTCGAGCAACCGCCCCAGCGGATCATGGCGGAAGCGGGTCGCGTGCCCGAGCGGATCGATCAGCGTATCCAGCTGGCCATGGCGGTCATAGGCCAGCACGGTCTCCGCACCCCGGGAATTGGTATGGCGCACCAGCTGACCGTAGCCGTCGTACTCGAAACGCGTGACCGCGCCCAGCGGATCGGTCCGCTGCTGCAGCAGTCCGCGCGTGTCGCTGGCCTGCGCCCAGACATGGCCACCGGCGTCGGTGACCGACACCAGCCGGTCGTCGTCATCGTACTGGTATGCAACGGCACTGCCGTCGGCCTGGATGACCCTGATCTCGTTGCCATGCGCATCGTAGACCCACTCCGTACGCAGGCCCATCGGGTCGATGACCGCCGTGGTGCGGCCGAAGTCGTCGTACTCGAAGGCGGTCACGCCGTCGAGCGGATCGATCTCGCACAACGGCAGCCCGGATTCGTCGAACTTGACGATCGAAACCTCGCCAAGCGAATCGGTGACCTCGCATTCCAGCAACAGGTCGTCATAGGCGAAGCGGTAGTCGTACAGCCCCCCGTCGCCCCAGGCATGGACGACCTGCCAGCGCTTGTCGTAGGCATAGTGGAACGACAAACCGATGCGGTCGGTGTGCCGCACCATGCGGTGCTGCACATACTCGAAACTGCGGGCGGCATCCAGCGGATCCAGGGCCGCAACCAGGTCGCCCTCGCCGTCGTAGCGGTAGCCCACCAGCGGATGCAACAGGCCCGACGCCGGGTCGTACAGGCGCATGCGCTCGATCCGGCCATGGCGCGCATCGACCTCGATCAGGCGGCCCTGCAGCCCGTCGATGCCGCTCTCGACGATGCGCACCAGGTTGCCGTCGCGGCGTTCGAACTGCCAGGCGTTGCCGCACAGGTCCTCGATCCGGTCCACGGCAAGCGCGCGGGCAGCCGTCTTCGGCTGCGACGCGTCGGGCATGCCGAATGCATACTGCAAGCCGTCGCGGGTCCGCACCCGCAGCTGGTGGCCGGCGTGGCCGTCGGCAGCCACGCGTTCGAGCCTGGCGCCATCGGTAAACGCGCGCACGTATCCCGCCGGACCGGACTGCGCCGGCAGTTCCGGGAACAGCGATACCGCGTCGGACGTGACGAACCACCAGGCACCATCACCGGCCGGCTCCAGTCGGATATCGGCCGGCGTCTGCCAGCCATGTCCGCAGGCACCGGCGCACGCATGGTCGCGCGACGAATAGACCCGCTGCCACGACAGCGGCAACCGCCCGGGAACGGTGAAGTCCTCGTGGGAGACCGATACGCTGCCGTCGCGGATGTCGACCGGTTCGGCGCGCAGCACCTTGCACTTGAGAAAGCCGGGCGGCAATCGTTTGAACGTCTTGCGTCGCCAACCGGCAAACGCATCCATCTTCGCCTTGAAAAAACTGGTCTTGCGCAGCGCGCCAAGCGCGGAGAAGCCGGCGCGGAAGGCGAGCGCCATCAGGTTGACCGTCGAGGGGCCACCGACCACGACGTTGGTCGGGATCGACAGGTTCACGGCCGTGGGTAACACCAGGGCCAGGGGGAGCTTCTTCTTCGGCTTGGCCCGGATCGGCGCGACCATGCCGAGGAAGTTGCAGTCCAGCACCGGCTCGGCCAGTCGCGAGAAGGGCTCACCGTCGGCCGAGACCGTCTTGCTGCCCATGAACACTTCGTCGTCCATGAACTGCGGCCCCATCGGCGCGCGCAGCGGCGGCGCCCAGACGCCGAGCGGGATATGCACGCACATGCCGCCAGTGCCAGCGGCGCCACGCATCACCCCGTTGACATGCACCGTCGAGCCGATGATCGGCACGTAGTCGAATGGATCCAGGACCAGGCCGATGTGCGGCGTCGGCAGCGGTACCGGCCAGGGGAGCGAGTACATGTGGATATCGATGCCGAGACACGGATCGAAGTGCTTGGATGCGATCGCCATGGCCGTCGTTCCTTCCGTTGGATGCTCGGGCGCCTACAGCGCGCGCAACAGGTTGCGGAGGAACTCCCGTGCCTCGGCCGAATACTCGCCGCCCAGCCACAACACCGCCACGATCACCACCGCTGCGATGGCGCCGTACATCCACCACGAACCCGATTTCCTGCTCATGCGCTTGCCTGCTCCAGTCCCATATGCCGCGTTGCGTCCATGTCCTGTTCCAATGCATTGCCGTCGGCCGCGATGACGAATGCCGGCGGTGCATCCCACTCGCCGATCTCCTTGTCCAGCGGATGGCGCACGTCCGGCAGGCCACTCCAGGCCGGGTGCAGCCAGTCGCGGCCGACCGCGACCACCTTGCGGAAAAACGGATCACCACCGCCGACCAGCCGCTCGCGCGCCTGGCTGAAACGGGTGAACGCCTGCTGGCTGTCGGCCAGCATCCGCGCCTCGATCGCGTCGACCGCCGCATCGGTCGCACGCTCACCCAGTTGCCGGGCTTGCCCGTCCGCCGTGCGGCGCAGGCTGGCGATCTCGTCCTGGTAGTCGTCCGCGGCCTTCCCGATCCGCTCGACCCGCGGCGGATCCTGCAATCGCAGCAGGTCGTTGAGCACGATCGGGAATGTCGTCATTGCGCGATCTTCAGGCGGCAGGCCGCGTGCTTCCTGCACCGCCTCCAGCAGGTCGTTCCTGGCGTCCTCGGCGCGCCGCATCCGCAGGTTGCAGAACCCTGCCATGCGCAGGCCTTCCATGACGAACATCGCGTTCGGGACGCGGCGGGCGTCTGCGGCCGCGGCGCGGTAGGCTTCGGCGGCGCGGTCGAGCTGCTGCGCCGCAAGCCACGCCCCCGCCTCGCCGAACCGGCACTGCACCGCCAGATTGTCCGCCAGCGGATGCGCCGCCTCGCGTGCCTTGAAGGCGCAGTCCAGCGCCTGGCGATAGCGGCGGATGGCATCGGCGAAATTCTGTGCCTTCAGTTCGGCGCCGGCCACCGCGAGGTGCAGCGCCACCTGCTGGTCCCACCACTGCTGCCGACCGGCGATACGCAGTCCGCGCTCGGCCACCTTCGCGGTCCTCGCCGCATCCCCGCGCTCCAGGCTGGTCATCACGTCCGCAAGCACCGGACGCAACGCCGCTGCCGGGCCACCACTGCTGGCCTGCGATGCGGTCTCGCGCGCGATATCGAACATGTCGATGTCGGCGTCGATCAGGCGTCCGGCGCCGGCCACATCGGCAAGCACCCGGGCCCAGCGTGGATTCTCACGCTCATCCGCGACGCACAGGGTCACACCCGGCACCCGCGCAGCGGCGTCGAGTGCTTCCCGCAGCCAGCGCTCCACGACTTCGGGCGCGGCCAGCTCCCTGGGTCGCAGCACCAGTACCAGGCGCCGGAAGCAGGATTGGTGGTGGGACGCGAACGAGTCCAACAGCGCCATCACGCCAGCGGCTGTCTGCGGATGCATCTGGCCGGCACCATCCCAGAGTGTGGCGCCCTGCTCGCGGAAATCATCACGACTGGCGATGTAGCTTTCCAGAAGCGACTGGCGCAACTGCCGGCTCAGCCCGAAGCCGGTCTCGCATTCGGCCTGCAACGGCAGGAACAGGTCGGGCACTGCCCATTCGCCCGGATGCTTCTGCGCTTCCAGGAACACGTCCAGCATGGAC
>JAFAFY010000324.1 GCA_023423235.1 Pseudomonadota bacterium | reverse complement strand
GCACCGTCACGATGACGGCCGCGGGCAAGGGGCTGACCGCGATCGCCGCCAGCCACAGCCCGCCGAATGCGGCGTCCAGGACCAGGTTGCGGTGCTCGGCGGCGAGGGGTTCGCGCGCGTGGCGCGCCCACAGGTAGGCGAGGTGTGGCCAGGCGAGCATGTTGACGAGCAGCAGCCACCACAGCCAGGGCGGCGCGCCACGTTCCAGCAGGACCGAGGCGATCGGCAGGGCGCACAGCACCGTGCCCAGCATCCGCATGCGGTAGATGCGGCGGATGAACTGCGCGACCGGGCCCCTTGCCCGCTCGGCGATGTCGGTCTGGTTCGGCATCCGTCTGGCGTTCCCTGCGCCGGCGACTGGCGGTGTCGATTGCGCGGGATTGTAGGGGCGGGCGCCGGCCCGGCAATGAATGCGGCGGAATGCAGCGATGCCGGTGGTGGGACGCTGCGGCATCCGGGGCCGGTCTCGGCCGCTGCGACCGCGCCCGGGTATCCTGCCGCCTCGCCCGCGTCAGGATGCTCCCGTGGCCAGCCCCGCTTCCAAAGTCCGCGCCACCAGGCCGCGCACCGCCTATGTCTGCAGCGAATGCGGCGCCGACTACAGCAAGTGGCAGGGCCAGTGCGGCGCCTGCGGGGCCTGGGACACGCTGTCGGAGGTCGTGCTGGAATCCGCGGCCGCGGCCAAATCGCCGGCCGCGCGCCGCAGCGGCTGGGCCGGCAAGGTCGATGCGCCGCGGGTCATGGCGCTCAAGGACGTGCAGCAGGGCGAGGACGTGCGGGTCTCGACCGGCATCGGCGAGTTCGACCGGGTGCTCGGTGGTGGTCTGGTGGAGGGCGCGGTGGTGCTGGTGGGCGGCGATCCGGGCATCGGCAAGTCGACGCTGCTGCTGCAGGCGCTGGCGCAGATGGCCGGCACGCTGCCGGGGCTGTATGTGACCGGCGAGGAATCGCTGGCGCAGGTGGCCGGCCGCGCGGTGCGCCTGGGGCTGTCGCTCGAAGGCCTGCACGCGCTGGCGGAGACCGGTATCGAGCGCATCCTCGAACACGCGTCCGCGTTGCGGCCGAAGCTCATCATCGCCGACTCGATCCAGACCTTGTGGACCGAATCGCTGACCGCAGCCCCCGGCTCGGTCAGCCAGGTGCGGGAATCGGCCGCGCGCCTGGTGCGCTATGCCAAGGAAACCGGCACCGCGGTGTTCCTGGTCGGCCACGTCACCAAGGAGGGCGGGATCGCGGGGCCACGCGTGCTGGAGCACATGGTCGATGCGGTGCTGTATTTCGAGGGCGATTCCGGCAGCCGCTTCCGGGTCATGCGCGCGTTCAAGAACCGCTTCGGCGCGGTCAACGAGCTGGGCGTGTTCGCGATGGGCGAGCGCGGTCTCAAGGAAGTGCCCAACCCCTCGGCGATCTTCCTGTCGGGCGGCAGCACGCCGCAGCCGGGCAGCTGCGTGATGGTCACGCGCGAGGGTACGCGGCCGCTGCTGGTCGAGGTGCAGGCGCTGGTCGACGCCTCGCCGCTGTCCAACCCGCGCCGGGTCGCGGTGGGCATGGAGGGCAACCGGCTGGCGATGCTGCTGGCGGTGCTGCACCGGCACGGCGGCATCATGACCGGCGACCAGGACGTGTTCGTCAACGTCGTCGGCGGCATCCGCGTGCAGGAGACCGCGGCCGACCTGCCGGTGCTGCTGGCGGTGCTGTCGTCGCTGCGCGACGCGCCGTTGCCGGAGAAGACGATCGCCTTCGGCGAGGTCGGGCTGTCGGGCGAGATCCGCCCCGTACCCAACGGCGAAGAGCGGCTGAAGGAAGCCGCGACCCACGGCTTCAAGCGCGCCATCGTGCCCAGGGCCAATGCGCCCAAGGCCGGCAGCTACAAGGGCATGGAGGTCATCGGCGTGGAGCGGCTGGCCGAGGCGCTGGAGCACATCTGACGCGCGGCGCCGGCTACCATCCGGCGATGCTTCCGCCTTCCCCGGTACCCCTCGGCGCGCGCATCGTCTCGATCGCGCTGCATCCTTTCATCGTCTTTGCCGTGCTCGCCCTGGTGGCGGCATGGCGGGTCGATCCGGGATCGCTTGTGCGCACGGCCTTCGGGATCGGTGCGGCGATCGCGATCGTCTCCGGCTTCATCTGGCAGCGCCGTCGCGGCGGCCACTGGCAGACAGTCGATGCCTCGCGCCGGCAGGAGCGGCCCTTGCTCTACCTGTTGGCGCTGGCGGTCGCGGGCGGCTACTGGCTGTGGATGGGCGGCCGCGCGTCGGCGACCTCGGCCGGTGTGCTGGCGGCGGTGGCGATGCTGTGCCTGGCCGGTGTCGCCAACCGCTGGATCAAGTTGTCGCTGCACATGGCCAGCCTGGCCTTCGCCGGTGTCGTGCTGCTGCGGCTTTGGCCGCCGGCCGGCATCGCCGCGCTGCTGCCGTTGCCGCTGCTGGCATGGTCGCGGCTGCGCATGGCGCGGCACACGCTGCGCGAAGTCCTCGGTGGCGGAATGCTGGGCGTGGCCTGCGGTCTTGTGCTGTGGTGCTGAGCGTCGGCACCGCCGGAAACCGGGGCGCCCGGACGCGACCGTCCCGCCAGGGCCCGGAAATGGCAAGGGCCGCGTCTGCCTGATCCGGAGGGGCGCGGGTCACGTGGTGCCGGGCCGAAGCCGGCGTGCTGCCGCCATCCTGGCGCCCCGTTGCGGGGCGCCAGACGATACTTGCATCAGAAATCCGCGCGGATTCCCAGCGAGATACGGCGACCCGACAGTTCGTACATCGTCGGGAACGACGGGTCCATGGTGTAGCCGGTGGTCGCCTCGTCGGTCAGGTTGATGCCCTTGAGGCTCAGGGTCACGTTCGCGCCCAGGCGCACGCCGATCGCCGCATCCAGCTGGCCGTAGGCGTCGCGGTAGACCGGATACATGTTGTAGCCGATCGATTCCACGTACTCGCTCTTGTGGTTGTAGGACAGGCGGGCATCGAAGCGGTCGTTCTCGTAGTACGCGGTCAGGTTCCAGGTCTTCTCGGCCAGGCCCGGCATCGGCGTCTGGATGCCGAGCACGGACTCGCCGGCCAGCGAACTGTCGAGCATCGTGTAGTTGGCATTGATGCCGAAGCCATCGAGCGCCGGATGCAGGGTCGACAGCGGCAGTTGCGCGATCAGCTCGATGCCGTCGACCTCGTAGGAACCATCGGCGTTGACCGGCTGGTAGACGTCGAAATCGTAGATGCCGTTGAGCGTGCCATTGGCGTTGTAGACCGGCACGTCCTCGACCACGCCGGTCAGGGCATTGATGACGACGCCGTCGATCTTCTTGCGGAAGTACGACGCAGCCAGCAGGCCACCGTTGCCGAGGTACTGCTCCAGGCCGATCTCCCACTGGTCGGCGTAGGTGGGCTTCAGGCCCGGGTTGCCGTCGGTGAAACGGTAGGAGCTCCAGCTGGCGGTGCGCTTGTAGGCGATGTCGGTCAGCGCCGGGCGGATCATCGTCTCCGAGGCCGCGGCGCGCAGCAGCAGGCCCTCGCGCAGTTCGGCGGTCAGGTTCAGGCTGGGCAGGACGTCGCTGTAGTCGCCGTCCATCGACACCGGCGCGTCGGTATAGCCGGTAGTGCCGTCGGGGTTCTGCACCGGGTGGTAGCCCGACGAGGTGACCGAGGTGTCGATGTAGCGCGCGCCGCCGTTGATGGTCACCGGGACACGGCCGAGATCGAACGCCAGGTCGGCCATCGCATACAGCGCGGTCGCCTGCTCGTCGACACGGTAGTACTGGGCATCGTCGTACGGGGTGGAAAACCCGGGATAGCGGAAGGTGTGGCGTGCGTAGGCGTTGGAGATCATCTGCCAGTCGAGATCGCGCGCGCTGTAGGCGCCGCCGGGCACGAGGTCGGCGATCGAATGCAGCGGGCTGTCGGCCAGGGTGCGGGTGTTGACCCAGCTGTTGTCGCCTGCCGAAGGGCCGCCGATCTTGGCCTCGCCGTACTCGCGCGCCTTGGAGCGGTCGGTGTGGCGCACGCCGAAGCGTACGTCGCGCAATGCCGGCAGGAACGCCAGGTCGAAGCTCTTGCGCAGGTTGATCTGGCCGGCGTACTTGTCGTCGCTGATCTTCTCCAGCGTGGTCTCGTAGGCCTCGAACAGGTAGCGCCCCGGCGAGTTGTACATGTCGAATCCGGCGGACGAAGCGCTGGGGATCGTCTCGCCGCTGTGGCCGGACCAGCGTGTGCGCGAAGGCGCGTAGGCGACATGCTTGAGGTTGGCGTAGTCCAGCGTCTTGCGCGCGCCCGAGTACCCGAGCATCGCGTCGACGGCCCAGCTGTCGCCGCGCCAGTCGAGGGCGGCGCTGTACTGGCGGAAGTCGGTCTCGTTGATGCGTTGCTTGCTCAGGAACTCGTGCTGGGTGGCGGTGTAGGAAACGTCGCGCAGCACCAGGATGCCGTAGTCGGCCAGCGTGGTCGCGTCGTACTCGTGGATGGTCTCGAGCGTGCTGCGGCTGGAGGCGGAATAGGCGGCCGCGTCGTATTCGTCCTCGGTGGTGTCGTAGCCGCCGACCAGGGCGTCGAAGGTGAGGCTGAAATCGTTGCCCGGCCTGAACTGCAGCGAGGCGGTCGCGCCCCACTTGTCCTGCTCGTTGAGGTAGACGCGGTCGCCGACCTTGTCCTGGAACACGATCAGGTTGGATTCGGCGGTATCGCTGCGGTTGGCGATCTGGCGGCCGGTGTCGCGTTCGATCACGGCCTCAGCCTGCGCACCGCGCACGCCCGAGGCGCCCAGGAAGCGCGACATCGGGCGGAAGTTGATGCCCGAGGTCGCATCGGTGCGGTTGCTGCGCTTGGCCGAGGACACCGACACCAGCGCGCCCCAGTCGCCCCAGGTGTCGGAGGCCAGGAACGAGATCTTCGGGTCGGTCTCCTCGGAGATCGAGTTGTAGGCGCCCTCGAACGAGGCGACCACCCGGCGCGTGCTGTAGTCGAACGGACGCGCGGTGGAAATCTTCACCGAACCGGCGATGCCACCTTCCTCGTCCATCGCGGTCGGCGACTTCTGCACCGTGACCTGCTGGATGATTTCCGAGGCGAAGATGTCGAACTCGACTTCGCGGCCGCCGCTGCCCGAGGCCGTGGCCAGGTCGTTGATCGAGACGTGGGTGTAGTCCGATGGCAGGCCGCGCACGTTCACGCGCGAGCCCATGCCCTTGTTGCGTTCGATGGTCACGCCGGGCATGCGCTGCAGCGCCTCGGCCAGGTTCTGCTCGGGGAAGTCGGCCACGTCGGTGGCGACGATCGAATCGGAAAAGCCGATGTTGTCGCGCTTGAGGTCCACGGCCTGTTCCAGGCTGCGGCTGTAGCTGCCCACGACCGAGATCGCGTCGAGTTGCTGGACCTCGGAAGTCGCACCGGCGTCCTGCGCGAGCGCGGACAGGGGCAACGCGGCCAGTCCGCCGACCAGCAGGCAATGGATGGTGTGGGCCAACGGGCGGCGTTGCGGCGCGGTGGCGCGATTGTGGGTGGAGCGATGCATGCGACTTCTTTCCCCTGGGGTTGCTTGCGGAGGTCCAGGAGTCGCTTGCCCGCGGCCCCCGGCGGCCATCGGTGGGCCGTGCGGAAGCGTAGGGAGGATTTGTGATGTTCAGGTTTCGAAAAACCGACTTCCGTGCCCCGCATCACCGGACAGCGCTGCCGTGCGCGAGG
>JAFAFY010000306.1 GCA_023423235.1 Pseudomonadota bacterium | reverse complement strand
CCGTCCTCACATATTGCTCATTGAATTTACACCGGCTACGGGCATCTGCGACATCACCTCCCCCACGAAGGCCGTCGAAATCTCAGCTCTGCAAGCGCAGTCTCATTTTTTGTGTTCCCCGCGGATCAAGGCGCCCAGAACGTGCAGGCTGCAGCGACCACATGTTGCTCCCACTGTTGCGCCGCAGGCCGACCATTCCTTCGCAGCGGCTGCCACTGTTCTTCGTCCTGAAATCACCAAAGACAAGCGCGTCGAGGGGCCGGGTTCCTATGTTCGGATGATCACGGTCGGGTGCGGTGTCAGGCGCACTCACGCATCCAGATTCAGCCGCAGCGGATCCACCGGACAGCCCGGACCGCTACGCAATCTCTCCGCTCAATCGATGTGGCATGCAGGCTGCGCCAGCAGCCAGTCGCGCGCAGCGCGCAGCGGGTCCTGGCCTGTGTCAACCGCCGTATCGGGTACCAGCCGACCACCGTCTCCCGCGCCATTGCGATCCACCATCACCGACTCGGTCAGCAGCAGGGTGCCACCATCGCGCAGCGGCGCCGTGCGGTTGGCACTGGAAAATCCGGCGGTTGCCTGGCCGAAGCTGTGCGTCTGCGGGCGACCGCGGAACGCCAGCAGCACCGCCTCGCCGGAACTCGCCGTGCGCGCGCCGACCAGCAGCGCCACCGGCGCGCCGGGATGTCGCAGCCGGTAGCCGGGCTGCCCGAAACCCAGCACGGGATTGCCCGCCATCGTGACGCCGCCGTCGCGGTAGGCCCAGGGCTGGCGGCCGTCGGCGTGGTCGAAGGCGCCAAGGTGCGACGCATCGGCCTGCGCGTCCTCCAGCAGGGGTGCCAGGCCCAGCAGCATCGGCCACATGTTGCCGCCGCTGTTGCGCCGCAGATCCACCACCCAGCCGCAACGGCCGGCGCTGTCCTTGTGGCGCACGGCGTCCTGCAAACCGGCCGCAAAAGCGATCCGCGCCTGGAACTGCTGTTGCCGGTCGGTCGTCGGGCGCTCGATGAAGGCCGGCACCTCGATCCAGCCGATGCGTGCGTCCAGTTGCGACAGGTCCTGCACCGGCGCCACTTCGGGGTTGTCCGGACCCTGCGGGTTGGATGCCGCGGCATTGCCTTCGCGCGCCGCCTGCCCGTCGGCGCGCGATGCGCCGCTGTGGTCCGGTTCGGGCCCGATCCAGCGGCCATGCCCGCCGGTGCTGCGGCGGACCAGGTCCCGCAGCAGTGCATCTGCCTGCGCATCCTCTTCGGCCAGGCGCGCGCGCAAGGCCTGCTGGGCTTCGGGCCAGTCGACCCGGTCGCGATACAGCGCGTTGTCGCGCAACAGTCCGAAGACCTGCCAGCGGACATCCTCGGCGGTTGCCGCTGTTCCGGCAACGACAGCAGTGCTGCACGTCAGCGCCAGCAGCACGGGCAACCAGCGAACGGCACGCCTGCGGTGTTCAATGCGATTGCCCATGGGACGCGCCTTGTCAGGGGATGCCACGATGCCACACGCCGGCTGCCATCTGGCCGGGACGTCCGACGACAAGTGGCGCCACGCCGGCTCAGACCATCGGCAATTGCAGGCCCTGCTCCCTGGCGCAATCCCGGGCAATGTCGTAGCCGGCGTCCGCATGCCGCATCACGCCGGTCGCGGGGTCGTTCCACAACACCCGCGCGATGCGCGCATCGGCCGCTTCGCTGCCGTCGCAGACGATGACCACGCCCGAGTGCTGCGAATAGCCCATGCCGACGCCGCCCCCGTGGTGCAGCGATACCCAGGTGGCGCCGCCGGCGACGTTGAGCATGGCGTTGAGCAGCGGCCAGTCGCTGACCGAGTCGCTGCCGTCGGCCATCGCCTCGGTCTCACGGTTGGGCGAGGCCACGGACCCGGAATCCAGATGGTCGCGGCCGATCACCACCGGTGCCTTGAGCTCGCCGTTGCGCACCATCTCGTTGAACGCCAGGCCCAGCTTGTCGCGCAGGCCCAGGCCGACCCAGCAGATGCGCGCGGGCAGGCCCTGGAAGGCGATGCGATCGCGCGCCATGTCCAGCCAGCGGTGCAGGTGCGGATCGTCGGGGATCAGTTCCTTGACCTTGGCATCCGTCTTGTAGATGTCCTCGGGATCGCCCGACAGCGCGACCCAGCGGAACGGGCCGACGCCCCGGCAGAACAGCGGACGCACGTAGGCCGGCACGAAGCCGGGGAACGCGAACGCATCGGCGCAGCCCGCGTCCTGCGCCATCTGGCGGATGTTGTTGCCGTAGTCGAAGGTCGGCACGCCCATCTTCGCGAACGCCAGCATCGCCTCGACATGCACGCGCATGGATTTCTTGGCCGCGTCCACGACCTTCTCCGGATGCTGGACCTGCTCGCGCGCCCATTGCTCGACCGTCCAGCCCGCGGGCAGGTAGCCGTGCAGCGGGTCGTGCGCGCTGGTCTGGTCGGTCACGGCGTCGGGACGCACGCCGCGCTCGACCAGTTGCGGCAGGATTTCGGCGGCATTGCCGAGCAGCGCGATCGACTTGGCCTCCCCGGCCTGCGTGTAGCGTGCAATCCGCGCGAGGGCGTCATCCAGGTCGTCGGCCTGCTCGTCGACATAGCGCGTCTTGAGGCGGAAATCGATCCGGCTCTGCTGGCATTCGATGTTCAGGCTGCAGGCGCCGGCCAGCGACGCGGCGAGCGGCTGCGCGCCACCCATGCCGCCCAACCCGGCGGTGAGGATCCACTTGCCGGTGAGGTCGCCGCCGTAGTGCTGGCGGCCCAACTCGACGAAGGTCTCGTAGGTGCCCTGCACGATGCCCTGGCTGCCGATGTAGATCCAGCTGCCGGCGGTCATCTGGCCGTACATCGCCAGGCCCTTGCGGTCGAGTTCGTGGAAGTGCTCCCACGTGGCCCAGTGCGGCACGAGATTGGAGTTGGCGATCAGCACCCGCGGCGCATCGCTGTGCGTGCGGAACACGCCGACCGGCTTGCCGGACTGCACCAGCAGGGTTTCGTCGTCGCCCAGGGTCCTGAGCGTGTCCACGATCGCATCGAAACAGGCCCAGTCGCGCGCCGCACGGCCGATGCC
>JAFAFY010000298.1 GCA_023423235.1 Pseudomonadota bacterium | reverse complement strand
TTCAGTGGGTGCGCCGTCATCCATTGTGTCGCCCTGCGATGCCGTGGAGCCGCTGGGCGCTGCGGCGGATGCGGGGGCCGGCCCAGTGCCATGGGCTGGCGCATCGGTCGACGCTTCTTCAGGTGCGAGTTCGGCAATGCGCCTGGCAGCCTGTGTCAGCAGCACGGTCCTGCCGGTCTCGATGCCCGCTGCAGCGCCGGGAGCGCGACTCAGGACAGCGTCGGCTTCCTCGAGTGCCTGCAACTGCTCGTCACGCAAACGCTCGACTTCCGCGACTGTGTCCAGCCCCGCGAACGGGTCGTCGCCGACTGTGCCGTCGAAGGTGGCGGTGACTCCGCTGGCACCAATGCTCAGCTTGCCGACGAAGAACGCGAACAGGGTCAGGATCACGAACAGCCGCAGCGGCGGCATGTAGCGCACCCGCTGGCCCGCCAGGTAGTTGGCCGCCACCCGGCCGGGGACGCAGAGGTCGCGCAGGGTGCGGAAGATCTTGCCGTCCAGACGCCAGAACGACTCGAACACGTCCTCGATCGCATGACCGAAATGCCGTATCGGGTTGTGCGCGGCCTGCCCGCAGGCATGGCAGTACGCGCCCTGCAGCGGCGCGGCGCAGTTCTCGCAGGACGGTGCGTGCGCAGGGGCGGGACCAGGAAGGGCGGCAGGAGGCATGCGCGGGTGTTCCGGTTGGCCGGCATCGCAGGCCGGCTGGCGTTGGGAGAGGGCGCGGGCGTCGCGGCGCGTCCCCGGCGCGCGTCGCCCATGCACTAAAATACCGGCCCTGCGCGCCCCGGCGCCAGCGCACGCACTGGTCCGTACGCGCTGCCGTAGTCGCCCGATTGCAGTCTCCCGATGGCTTCCACTCCACCGACCCCGCGCTTCGGCAGCGAGGTGCGCAAGACCGCCGTGCTGGCCGGACCGCTGGTGCTCGGGCACCTGGCGACCGGACTGATCGGTTTCGTCGACAGCGTCATCGCCGGCCACCACGGCACCACCACGCTGGCCGCGGTCGCGGTGGGCACTGCGATCTTCTGGCTGCCGATGATGGTGCCGATGGGCACGCTGATGGCGCTGCCGCCGTCGGTGTCGCAACTCGACGGCAGCGGCCGCCACGCCGAGATCGGCCCGCTGTTCCGGCAGGCGCTGTGGCTGGCCGCCGCCCTGGGCCTGCTGCTGTTCGCGATGCTGACCGCGCTGGTCGGCGTGCTCGGCCCGATGGGCATCGCGCCGGAAATCCTGCCCGGCGCCGGCGCTTTTCTGCACGGCATCCGCTGGGGCGTGCCGGCGCTGACGCTGTATTTCTGCATGCGCTATCTCAGCGACGGCGTGCACTGGACGCTGCCGACGATGCTGTTCGGCTTCGGCGGCCTGGCGTTGCTGGTACCGCTGGGCTATGCCCTGGCCTTCGGCTGGGGCCCGTTCGCCGAGCGCGGCGCCGGCGGCCTTGGGCTGGCCTCGGCGACGATGATGTGGGCGCAGGCGACCGGGTTTGCGGTGTACCTGGCGGTGTCGAAGCGGTTCGCCGCGTTCGCCCTGTTCGCGCGCTTCGACTGGCCGCAGTGGCCGGCGATCCGCGCATTGCTGCGCACCGGCCTGCCGATCGGGGTGACGGTGACGATGGAGGGCAGCCTGTTCGTCGTCACCGCGCTGCTGATCGGGCGGCTGGGCGAAGTCGAGGTGGCCGCGCACCAGATCGCGATCAACGTCGCCGCGCTGTGTTTCATGATCCCCTTCGGGCTGGCCGAGGCGACCACGGTGCGGGTCGGCCATGCGCTGGGCAAGGGGCTGGGCGCGGCCGGCGTGCGCCGTGCGGGCTTCGCCGGGCTGGCGCTGGTGCTGGGCACGCAGACGCTGTCGGGGATCGCGCTGCTGCTGGGCCATGACCATGTCGCCGGCATCTACACCGCCGATGCCCAGGTCGCGGCGTTGGCCGGCATGCTGCTGCTGTACGCGGCCGCGTTCCAGTTTCCCGACGGCATCCAGGTGCTGTCGGCCGGTGCGCTGCGCGGGCTCAAGGACACGCGCGTGCCGATGTACCTGGCCGCGGTCGCCTACTGGGGCGTGGGCATGTCGCTGGGCGCCTGGCTGGGCCTGGGGCTGGGCTGGGGGCCGCAGGGCATGTGGATCGGCCTGATCGCCGGACTGACCGTCGCGGCCACCCTGCTGGGCGTGCGCTTCCTGCGCAGCAGCCGGCGAGTGGATGCGCGCACGCCGCCAGCGGTATGCGTTGCGGACGGCGACTGACGGCCGGCACCGCGCCGGGGCCGCGCCGGCCGCATCCGCCGGACCCGCGGGACACCCTGCCGGCCGCCGCGGCACGGTGACTTCAGGCGCATGCATTCGTCGCTTCGGCCCGGTAGGCTGCAGGCGTGGGAAGGATCACAGGCGGTTCCGGTGCTGATGCCGGCCCCGGCCGTACGCCCGTCGGGAGCGCTCCCGGCACCACGCTTTTCCGGCCTAGGCCGGCGGGCGGCACGTCAATTCTATGGAGTCGCAACATCGCATGAGTACTGTCCAGCCCCGCGCGCCCCTGGCGCGTTTCTTCGTCGGCCTGTGGGACGGGATGAATTTCATCCGCCGCCTGGTGCTGAACCTGCTGTTCTTCGGCCTGCTGTTTCTGTTCGCGTTGATCGTGCTGCTGGCGATCGTCGGCGGCGGTTCCAAGCCGGCGCCGTTGCTGGAGCGCTCGACCCTGGTGATCGCGCCCGAAGGCGCGCTGGTCGAGCAGTACCGCAGCGATCCGTTCATGCGCGCGCTGGCCGAGAGCAGCGGCAGCGGCGTGGGCGAGGTGCAGTTGCGCGACCTGCTGCGCGCGCTCGATGCCGCCAAGGATGACAAGCGCATCGAACGCGTGCTGCTGCGCACCGACCGGCTGACCTTCTCCGGCTATGCGTCGATGCGCGAGGTCGCCGAGGCGATTGCCGCGGTGCGCGCGGCCGGCAAGGAGGTGGTCGCGTTCGGCGAATACTTCGGCCAGCAGCAGTACCTGCTCGCCGCGCAGGCCGACGAGGTCTACCTGGATCCCGAGGGTGGCATGCTGCTCGAAGGCCTGGACGGCTACCGCCAGTACTACCGCGAGGCGCTGGCCGACAAGCTGCAGGTCGACATGCACCTGTTCAAGGTCGGCGAGTACAAGTCCGCGGCCGAGCCCTTCATCCTCGATGGCGCCTCGCCGGAAGCCAAGGAAGCCGACCTCTACTGGATGAACGATATCTGGCAGCGGCACATCGCCGATATCGCGGCGGTGCGTGGCCTCGACCCGGCGGCGATCAACGCCAGCATCGAGGCCATGCCGGCGGGTATCGCCGCGGCCAATGGTGACCTGGCGAAGTACGCGCTGGACCTCAAGCTGGTCGATGGCCTGAAGACCCGCGAGGAAGTGGAGACCCTGCTGACCGAGCGCGGTGTCGCCGACGAGGACGCCGAGGGTGGATTCCGGCAGATTTCGCTGCGCGAGTTCCTGAGCCACGTCGAGCC
>JAFAFY010000272.1 GCA_023423235.1 Pseudomonadota bacterium | reverse complement strand
CTGGGCTACCTGCGTTCGGACTGGCGCGGGATCGGCCAGCTGGCCAACGGCGAAGGCGGGCTGGGGGGCTGGGCCTATGATGCGGTCGGCCCCGCGCGCGACGGTGGCCTGTGGTTCGCCAGCGTGGAAGGCATCGTCGAGCATCTCGACCGCAACGCCAACCTGACCCGGCTCTCGGGCCCCGCGGCCGATGCACTGCGCAACCAGCGCCTGCAGGGCATCGTGGAAGACGCCAACGGCACGTTGTGGATCGGCTTTCGCAACGGGCTTTCGCGGCTGACGCTCGACGGCGATCTCCAGACCTGGCGGGAAGACAGTCCGCGCGACCCGAGTCTGGGCAGGAACTACGCGCTGTTTGCCCTGGCCCCCGACGGCACGTTGTGGGCGTCCAGCCAGGGTGGGGGCATCGAACAGCGCGACCTCCGGGATGGCAGGGTGCTGTTCCGGACCGCGCTCGCCGACCGCCCCGACGGCGCCGGCACCGCCTACGCGCCGGGTGACGAAGGCGCGCTCGCACTGACCCTGGACGCCGATGGCCAGCCCTGGTTCGCCCTCGAACTCGGCCTGGCGCGGTTCGATCCGGCGTCCAGGCGCATCGTGCCGGTGGAAGCGGCCTGGGGCGAGCCCTTGTTCGGCGTGGGTTTCGACGGCCCCGACGCGATGTGGGTCCATCGCCAGAGCGGCCTGCTGCGGCTGGTGCGACGCGATGGCGCCTGGCATGCCGACGCCAGTGTCGGCAGCGGCGAGGGGCTGCCGGGCCTGCTTTCCAACGGATTGCATGTCGATGCCCGGCACCGGGTCTGGCTGTCGACCCGGCGCGGCTTCTACCGCTGGGATCCGGCCACGCGCGACCTGCGTCATTACGGCGTGCAGCACGGTCTGGCGAGCCAGGACATGCTGCCGCGCAGCCTGGGCATCAACGCCGACGGGCTGCTGGCTGCGGGCACCACCGGCGGCACCATCGTGCTGTTCGACACCACCGTGGACGAGGACACCCGCCGCACGCCGCGCTTGCAGCTCACGGGGTGGGACGTGCGCCGCGATGGCGACTGGCAGCGCATGGAGGGCGACAGCATCACGCTGCAACCCGGCGACCGCGAATTCCGCGTCGACGCCCGCCTGTTGTCCTTCGACGACCCGGTGACCAACACCTACTGGTCGCGGCTCGATGGCGTGGATGCAGACTGGGTCAACCAGGGGGGCGCGGGCGAGCGCATCTTCTCCAACCTGCCGCCAGGCCATTACCGGCTGCAGGTGCGCGCCAGCGACACCTTCGGCAACTTTGCCGAGGAACAGGCGGTGTCGATCCACGTGCTGCCGCCGTGGTGGCGCACGCCGTGGGCGCTGGCCGGATTCGTCCTGCTGGGATTGCTGCTGCTGGGGTTCGCGGCGTACCTGTATCGCCAGCGCCTGCGGCGCCGGACCGGTCTGCAGATGGTCGAGCACGAGCGCGCGCTGGCCGAACAGGCCTCGCAGGCCAAGAGCCGCTTCCTGGCGACGCTGGGGCACGAGGTGCGTACCCCGATGACCGGCGTGCTGGGCATGAGCGAACTGTTGCTCGACACCCCGCTCGAACCTCGCCAGCGCGGCTATGCCGAGGCGATCCGCCGCGCCGGCGAACATCTGATGCGCCTGGTCAACGATGCCCTCGACCTGGCCCGCATCGAGGCGGGACGGCTCGAACTCGATCCGCAGCCGTTCGACCTGCGCGCCCTGGTGCAGGATGTGGTGGCGCTCTCGGCGCCCACGGCGCGGCACAAGTCGCTGGGCTTCGACACGGTGTTCGACGAGGACACCCCGGACTGGGTGCGCGGCGACGCGATGCGCGTGCGCCAGATCCTGCTCAACCTGCTGGGCAACGCGGTCAAGTTCACCGAGCGCGGCAGCGTCGGCCTGACGGTCGGCCGTGGACCGGAAGGCGAGGTGCGGTTCGTGGTGGCCGATACCGGACCTGGCCTCAGCGAGGAACAGCGCCTGCGGCTGTTCCGCCGCTTCGAACAGGCCGAAGGCGCGCGTACCGCGTCGCGCTATGGCGGCAGCGGGCTGGGGCTGGCGATCAGCCAGGAGCTGGCAGCGGCGATGGGCGGCAGGATCGACGTCGACAGTGCGCCGGGCGAGGGCACACGGTTCCGCGTGAGCCTGCCGTTGCCGGCGGTCGAGGCGCCCCCGCGGCGGTTCGACGGCGGCGTGCGCGAACGCATCACCGCCGCCGTGGGACTGGAGATCCTGCTGGTCGAGGACGACCAGACGGTTGCCGACGTCATCACCGGCCTGCTGCGGTCGCAGGGCCACGCGGTGGTGCATGTGCTGCATGGGCTGGCCGCCCTGTCCGAAGTGACCACGCACGGCTATGACCTGGCCCTGCTCGACCTCGATCTGCCCGGCATCGACGGCCTGACACTGGCCGGCATGTTGCGCCAGCAGGGCTTCGCGCAGCCGATCGTCGCGGTGACCGCGCGCGCCGACGCCGAAGCCGAGCCCGCAGCCCGGGCCGCCGGGTTCGACGGGTTCCTGCGCAAGCCGTTGACCGGCGAGATGCTTGCCGACGTGCTGGCGACGAGCTGGCGACCGGCGCCGCAGTCCGGCGACAGGCCGTTGCCTGGGGGGTGACGCGGCAGGGGCGTCCGCGGTCGTCGCGGGCGTTGCGACGGCCGCCGCGCAAGCTTGGCGTTTCCTGCACAGCGCCCTGCCCAGACTGCCGCGATGGCCGCCGCGTCCCCAGATCTGATCCAGCTGCGACCGGAAGGGCTGTACTGCCCGGCCGGCGATTTCCACATCGATCCGTGGCGGCCGGTGCCGCGCGCGGTGATCACGC
>JAFAFY010000240.1 GCA_023423235.1 Pseudomonadota bacterium | reverse complement strand
TGCTCAGCCATGTGCTGGTATCGAAGTATGCCGATCATTTGCCGCTGTACCGTCAACGTCTGATCTATCAGCGGGCGGGAATCGAACTTTCTAGATCAACTTTATCTGACTGGATAGGTCGCTGCGGTGTAGAACTGGAACCTCTGGCCAATGCCTTAAAAGAGGTGGTGCTGCAACAGCGGGTGCTGCATGCAGATGAAACACCGGTCACCATCATGCGGATGGGTGAGAATAATAAAAAACCGAAGAAAGGTTATGTCTGGGCCTATGCCACCACACAGTACAATCCGGTTCAGGCGGTGATCTATGACTTTCAGGATAGTCGTTCAGGCCAGCATGCTGAAGAGTTCTTGAAAGGCTGGCAGGGCTATCTAGTCTGTGATGATTACAGTGGTTATAAAGCACGTTTTAAATCAGGCCAGGTGATTGAGGTGGGGTGCATGGCCCATGCACGTCGTAAATTCCATGAACTGCATGTAACTGGGAAAAGTCAGGTTGCTGAACAGGCCTTAGTGCTGATTCAGAAACTGTATGCGATAGAAGCAGAACTCAGGAAAAAGACCGATGGTACAGCGGAAGACCGCCGCGAATACCGACAACAGCATAGTCAACCAGTGATGCAACAACTATATGAATGGCTCAACCAACATCATCTGACAGTGCCATCGAGTTCTCCCACCGCCAAGGCCATCAATTACACTCTGAAGCGTTGGCCAGCTTTAAGCCGCTATCTGGATGATGGCAATCTACCGATATGCAACAATTGGGTCGAGAATCAGATGCGTCCCTGGGCGTTGGGGCGCAAGAACTGGCTGTTTGCAGGTTCGCTGCGCAGTGGTCAGCGAGCGGCAAACATCATGACGTTAATCCAGTCAGCAAAGCTGAATGGCTTGGATCCGTATGCCTATTTAAGTGATGTGCTGAAAAGGCTGCCGACGCATAAAGCGACCCAAATAGAAGAATTACGCCACATCGCTGGAAATCCAACTCAAATTAAAAAATAGGCATGGGGTTCAGCGGACGCTTACAGCGCAAGGAGTGAAAACACAGTTCTGAGCGAAGCGCAAGGCACGTAACATCCTTTACTTCACTCATAAAAAAACCCTTATATACAATAAGGGTTTTTTAAAGATTAAACTAAAACTTAGTTTTTCTCTTTGTCTACGATTTTGTTTGCTTGGATCCAAGGCATCATCGCACGTAACTTGTTACCCGTTACTTCAATACCGTGAGCCGCGTTTTGACGACGACGAGCAGTCATTGATGGGTAGTTCAACGCACCTTCTTGGATGAACATTTTCGCATATTCACCAGATTGAATACGTTTAAGTGCATTGCGCATTGCTTCACGTGATTGTTCGTTAATCACTTCAGTACCAGTTACATACTCGCCATATTCAGCGTTGTTAGATACTGAATAGTTCATGTCAGCGATACCGCCTTCGAACATCAAGTCAACGATCAATTTAAGCTCGTGTAAGCATTCGAAGTAAGCCATTTCTGGTGCATAACCAGCTTCAACCAAAGTTTCGAAGCCCATTTTAACAAGTTCAACTGCACCACCACAAAGAACTGCTTGCTCACCGAATAAGTCAGTTTCAGTTTCTTCACGGAATGAAGTTTCGATAATACCTGTACGGCCACCACCTACGCCAGAAGCGTAAGAAAGCGCAACGTTACGTGCATTACCAGAAGCATCTTGGTGAACAGCGATAAGATCAGGTACACCTGAACCACGTTGGAATTCTGAACGTACAGTATGACCAGGCGCTTTTGGAGCAACCATGATTACGTCAAGGTCAGCACGTGGAACAACTTGGTTATAAAGAACAGAGAAACCATGAGCAAATGCTAGCGTTGCACCTTGCTTGATGTTTGGCTCAATTACGTCACGGTAAAGTTGTGATTGGAACTCATCTGGAGTCAAAATCATAACTAAGTCAGCTTGAGCTACAGCAGCAGGAACTTCTGAAACTTTAAGACCAGCATTTTCAGCTTTTTTCCAAGAAGTAGAACCAGCGCGTAGACCTACAGTTACGTCAACGCCTGAATCTTTAAGGTTAAGCGCATGAGCATGGCCTTGTGAACCATAACCAATGATTGCTACTTTTTTGCCTTGGATGATAGATAAGTCTGTGTCTTTATCGTAAAAAATTTGCATTGCTGTCTCCGCTAAAATGCTTTCGTTTCCTTTAACTTGATACCGTGATTCTGTTTGATTATTCACGTTTCAAGTACCTCACCCATAGGAGTGAGGTGAATATATAAAATTAGATAGTTAAAACTTTTTCGCCACGTGCGATACCTGAAACACCTGAACGTACAACTTCTAGAATTGTATTTTCAGCTAAGGCATCAATAAAACCATCTATCTTTTCAGTTGTACCTGCGATTTGAATGGTATATGTCGTTGGTGTTACGTCTACGATTTGTCCACGAAAAATATCCGCAGTACGTTTAATTTCTGCGCGCGCTGAACCAAGTGCTTTGACTTTAATTAACATCAATTCACGTTCAATATGAGCACCTTCAGACAAATCAACAACTTTAACAACTTCGACAAGCTTGTTGAGTTGTTTGGTGATTTGTTCAATTTTATGCTCATCGCCATACGTGGTTAAAGTCAAACGCGAAAGCGTCGGATCTTCTGTTGGCGCTACGTTTAATGTCTCAATGTTATAACCACGCTGAGAGAATAAACCTACCAAACGTGAAAGCGCACCTGCTTCGTTTTCTACAAGTACAGAGATAATATGTCTCATTGTGTGCGCTCTCCTTTGCCTAACCACATATCTTTCATTGACTGGCCAGCAACCAACATTGGATATACATGCTCTGAACGGTCAACCATCACGTTAATAAACACGCACTTGTCATTGATCGCCATCGCTTCAGCAAGCTTCGACTCGAGTTCATCTGCATGGTCAATTTGAATACCTACATGACCATACGCCTCCATTAATTTAGGGAAGTCTGGAAGTGACTCAACATACGAGCTTGAGTGACGACCTTCGTAGTTCATGTCTTGCCATTGCTTAACCATACCTAATGCACGGTTATTCAAGCATAGAATTTTTACATTCAAGCCATATTGCTTACATGTAGATAGTTCTTGGATACACATCTGAATCGATGCTTCGCCAGTAATACACACTACTTGTTGATCTGGGAAGGCAAGTTTTGCTGCCATAGCATATGGCAAACCTACACCCATGGTTCCTAGACCACCTGAGTTGATCCATTGACGTGGACGTGTGTATTTGTAGTAAAGCGCACCAAACATTTGGTGTTGACCAACGTCTGAAGTAATGATGGCTTGGCTATTGGTAATTTTATCCAACGCTTCAACAACTTGCTGTGGCTTCATTGAACCATCAGTTGGTTTATCATAGTTCAAACCATGAACTTGACGCCATTCATTGATTTGTTTCCACCAAGCCGCGATATCTTCTGGATTTGGTTTAGACACATTCAATTGCTTTAATTGAGCCAACATTTCAGTCAATACAGGCTCTACTGCACCCACAATTGGGATGTGCGCCATAATTGTTTTTGAAATCGTTGCTGGGTCTATATCAATATGAATGACTTTCGCATTTGGACAGAATTTCGCTGGATTATTGGTTACACGGTCATCGAAGCGCGCGCCCACACACAGAATCACATCTGCATTGTGCATCGTCATATTGGCTTCGTAAGTACCATGCATACCCAACATGCCGATGAATTGTTCATCATTGCCCGGATACGCACCAAGACCCATTAGGGTACTGGTTACTGGATAACCCAGTAAATGTGCAAGTTCTGTCAACTGTGCAGAAGCATTGCCTTGAACCACACCGCCGCCTGAATAAATAATTGGGCGTTTAGCATGAATCAATTCATCAATTGCTTTACGAATTTGACCTGAGTGACCACGATGCGGCGGTTGATACGAACGCATTTTCACTTTTTCAGGATATTCGTAAGCAAATTTCTCTGCAGGATTCGTCGCATCCTTTGGAATATCAACGACAACAGGACCCGGACGACCACTTGAAGCGATATAAAATGCCTTCTTAATAATCGAAGGGATTTCGCTTGCATGACGTACTTGGAAGCTGTGTTTTACGATTGGGCGCGAAATACCAACCATATCCGTTTCTTGGAACGCATCCTCACCGATAAGATGGCTTGCAACCTGACCTGACAAAATCACCATTGGGATTGAGTCCATATAGGCAGTTGCAATTGGAGTTACGGTATTTGTTGCACCCGGACCAGATGTCACCAATACGACACCCGTTTTACCTGTGACACGTGAGTAAGCATCAGCCATATGACCAGCAGCTTGCTCGTGGCGCACTAGGTAATGATTGATTTTTTCTTGTTGAAATAGCGCATCATAAATATGCAGTACTGCGCCGCCTGGGTATCCAAAAACATGTTCAACGCCTTCGTCCGCTAAAGCGCGTACGAGCATTTCACCACCAGATAAAAGTTCCAACGTGATTCACCCTAATCTTTTTTCACGCACAAATGGAGGGCATTTGTCGTGGTTAATTCATTAACTGTGTGCTCTGTTATAGCACACAAATTTCATAGTTTTCATAGCAATAAGAAAAAAATCTGACCTGCTTGCTGTTTGAGCAATATGGGGTCTAAAACATGTTGGGATAAACATATTTTGTTGGCTTTGTTCAACTTCTCGGCTAGAGAAGAAGTCCATTGCTAAAATGCACTCATTCGAAGGGTGATCGATCTAAGGCATATAAAACTAAAGACAGCATTTTTGTAGTTTCAACCATTAAAGTCAAGTTTAAAAAT
>JAFAFY010000230.1 GCA_023423235.1 Pseudomonadota bacterium | reverse complement strand
CGATGGTCGTGCGCTCGGCGAACTGGGCCGCGCCCAGGCCTTCGACGAAGCGCCCACGCAGCACCCGGCCGGCATCCTCCATGCCGCGGAACACCGGGCGCAGGGCCGGGAACCCGCCGGGGAGGTCTTCGGTCATCGCCGCGCTGCGGCTGGCGACGCCGTAGCGGTCGAGCAGGCCCTCGACCCAGGCCAGCGCCCGGGCGGTGTCGTTTGTCGGCCCAGCGTGCAACAGCGACCAGCGGCCTGCGAGGGTTGGATCACCCAGGGTGGCGCCGGATGCCGCGGAGGCCAGCGAGGTCGCCATGGGGACCTCGCCCGGCAGCCCCTGGAACCCCCGCCGTCGCCGGGACGCATGCGCGCGTGGCCTGCGTGCCGGACGGGCACCGCAGTAGGCGCGCAGCGGCGACCAGGTATCGGTGGTGACATGCCCGTTCCACACCAGGTCCCAGAGCGCGGCATGGATGTCCGATAGCGTCGGCGCCGCTTCGCCAGCCTGCAGACGGGACGTTGCCTGCGCGGCGAGCTCGCGCACGAAATAGGCGCCGCCGGTGCCCAGACAGGCGAGGATCGCCTGCTGCAGCAACGGCAGGTTGGCGACCAGTTCGGCATCCGGCGTTGGCGGCAGCGTCTCGGCAGCGAATTCGTGGAGATGCAGGGCCACCAACCCGTCGTCCTCGCCAAGCCGCCCGTGGCCCGACCACAGGACCGTGCCGGCCGCGATCAGCGCGTCGAGCATGCCCGGCGCGTAATCGCGCACGCGGGCGGGAAAAATCTGCTTTTCCCACAGCGAAGCCGGCAGCGGGAGGCCGGCGAGCTGTTCGACGACACGGATCACGCCATCGGCCCCTTCCAGCGCAGCACCTGTCGATTGCGCGCCGGCAACGGTGGCATTGCCGGCGGACTCGGGCAGCAGGCCCTGGCGCTCCAGCAGCAGGCGGACATAGGCCGGTTGCGGCACCGGCCGGGTCGCGTCCCGGGCGGCCTGCAGCGAGCGCAGCCGCAGGCGCTTGAACACCTCGTCGCCGACCCATTCGTGGCGCGCCAGCGGGTGGATGCCGTCGCCTGGCATCTGCGCTTCCAGGCGGCGTTCGACGCCGAAGTTGCCCTTCAGCAGCTTGCCCTGGTCGGCCAATGCCACCAGCGCCGCGTCCGCCACAGCCACGCCAAGGCCGAACCGGCGCGCGGCCTCGCCAGTGGTGAACGGTGCGCGGGTGCGGGCATAGCGTGCCAACAGATCGCGCAGCGGTGCCTGGGTCGGTTCGAGGAAGACATCCGGCAGGCCGGCGGGCAGGGTGACGGCAAGGGCATCGCGCAGGCGCGCGGCGTCCTCGACGGCAGCCCAGGACGCATCGCCGGCGATCGATACCCGGATCGCGCGGGCCGTGCGCTCGAGTTCGGCGAGATGGTCGGGCGCCGCGTCGCCATCACTGAGGCGCGCCGCCACTTCCGCCGCAGTCAAGGGCCCGAGCTGGCGCAGCAGGTCGGCGACGCCCTCCAGCCCCCTGGCCCGGTGGCTGGGCGCCAGCCGTTGCAGTTCGCTGTCCACCTGCGCGACGACGGCCGGGTCGAGCAGCTCGCCAAGATCGACCTGGTCCAGCAGGTCGCCCAGCAGGCCGCTGTCCAGCGACAGCACCGAGGTGCGCCGCTCGGCCAGCGGCGCGTCGGTCTGGTACATGAACTCGGCCACGTAACCGAACAGCAGGCTTGCGGCGAACGGCGAGGGCACCTCGGTGGTGACCTCGACGATCTGCACCGCGCCGTCGTGCAGGCGCTGCATCAGCGCATCGAGCGCGGGCAGGTCGTAGACATCCTGCAGGCATTCGCGCGCGGTTTCGATGAGGATGGGGAAGTCGGGATAGCCCTGCGCGATCTGCAGCAGTTCGCCGGCGCGCAGCCGCTGCTGCCAGAGCGGAGAGCGCCGACCCGGCATGCGCCGCGGCAGCAGCAGCGCCCGCGCGGCGCACTCGCGGAAACGCGCGGCGAACAGCGCCGAGCCGGCGACGGCATCGGCGACGGTCTTGCGCAGGGTCTGCGGATCGCAGAGGAACAGTTCGGCGCCGGGTACCCGGCCGGCGGTATCGGGCAGCCGGGCGATGATGCCATCGTCGCTGGCGATCACCGCCGGGTCGATCTTCCAGCGCTGGCGGATGCGCTCGGCGATGGCCAGCGCCCAGGGCTCGTGCACGCGCCGCCCGAACGGGGAATGCAGCATCACCCGCCAGTCGCCGGCTTCGTCGCGGCAACGCTCCAGCACCAGGGTGCGGTTGGAGGGCAGGGCGCCGGTGGCCTCGCGCTGCTCGCCGGCCAGCCTGCACAGGTTGGCGATCGCGTTGCGGTCCAGGCCGGCCGCTGCCAGCCGTGCCTGCAGCGCGTCGGTGATCTGCAGGCTGCCATCGCGGAGCTCGGCAACGTCCAGCAACGCCAGGAAGGCGCCGATGGCTTCGCCCAGCTCGGCCGGCCGGCCCGGGCCTTCACCGCGCCAGAACGGCAGGCGGGCCGAGCGCCCCGGCGCCGGCACCACCACCACCTGGTCGTTGGTGATCTGCTGGATCCGCCACGAGGACGTGCCCAGGGTGATGATGTCGTTGACCCGGGACTCGTAGACCATCTCCTCGTCGAGCTCGCCGACCCGGCGTGAGCCGGCCTGCTCCTCGCCTTCGGGCAGGATCACGCTGAACATGCCGCGGTCCGGAATGGTGCCGCCGCTGGTCACCGCCAGCTGCTTGGCGCCGGGCCGCGCGCTCAGCCGGCCGCTGTCGCGATGCCAGACCAGCCGCGGCCGGAACCCGGCGAAATCGTCGGAGGGATAACGCCCGGCCAGCATGTCCAGCACCGCGTCGAACGCGCTGCGGGGCAGGGTGTGGAACGGCGCCGCGCGTCGCACGGTGGCATACCAGTCGTCGACCTCCACCGTGTCCATGGCGACCGCGGCCACGGTCTGCTGCGCCAGCACGTCCAGCGGATTGCGTGGCGGCTCGATCGCCTCGATGCGCCCGGCCAGCATGCAGTCGACGGTGACGGCGGCATCGATGAGGTCGCGCCGGGTGCGCGGGTAGATGCGCCCGGCCGAGGTGCCGCCCACCTGATGGCCGGCGCGGCCCACCCGCTGCAGGGCGCTTGCCACCGACGGCGGCGTGGCGATCTGGATCACCAGCTCGACCAGCCCCATGTCGATGCCCAGCTCCAGGCTGGAGGTCGCCACCACGCAGCGCAATTCGCCCGATTTCAGGGCCTGCTCGATCTCGCTGCGCTGCTCCTTCGACACCGACCCGTGATGCGAGCGCGCGATCAGCGGCGCGACGCCGAGGGCGCGGGCGCTGGTGCTGCCGTTGGAAGACGCGAAGTGGACAGCCGGATCGGCGGAGGTTGCCGGCGCGGTGGCAGCGGCTTGCTCCAGGCGCTCGGCATGAAGTTCGTTCAGACGCGCGGTCAGCTTCTCCGCCAGGC
>JAFAFY010000229.1 GCA_023423235.1 Pseudomonadota bacterium | reverse complement strand
ACCTTGCCGTCCTCGATCAGGTAGGCCTCGGTCGCGGAGAACACGTACTTGCCGCTGGTGATGTCGACCTGGCCGCCACCGAAGTTGACCGCATACAGGCCGCGCTTGACCGAGCGGATCATGTCCTGGGGATCGTCCTGCCCCGCCAGCATGTAGGTGTTGGTCATGCGCGGCATGACCAGGTGCGCGAAGGATTCGCGACGGCCGTTGCCGGTCGGCGCCACGCCCATCAGGCGCGCATTGAGGGTGTCCTGCATGTAGCCCACCAGCACGCCGTCCTCGATCAGCGTGGTGCAGCGCGTCGGCGTGCCCTCGTCGTCGATGTTGAGCGAGCCGCGGCGGCCGTCGAGGGTGCCGTCGTCGACGATCGTCACCCCAGGCGCGGCCACGCGCTGGCCGATGCGGCCGGCATAGGTGCTGGTGCCCTTGCGGTTGAAATCGCCTTCCAGGCCGTGGCCGACCGCCTCGTGCAGCAGCACGCCGGGCCAGCCGGCGCCAAGCACCACCGGCATCACCCCGGCTGGCGCGTCCACCGCGTCCAGGTTGACCAGCGCCTGGCGCAGCGCCTCGCGGGCGAAATGCTCGGGCTTGCCATCGCCCAGCAGCTCGGCGTACGAATAGCGGCCGCCGTAGCCGGCATAGCCCGATTCACGGCGGCCGTCGTGCTCGACCAGCACGGTGATGTTGAGCCGCACCAGCGGCCGCACGTCGCCGGCCAGCACGCCGTCGCTGCGCGCCACCAGCACGGTGTCCACGCCGCCCGACAGGCTGACCATCACCTGCTGCACGCGCGGGTCGGCGGCGCGCAGCAGGCGGTCGATGCGCCGCAGCGCCTCGACCTTGGCCTCGCTGCCCATGCCGTCGATCGGATCGGTGGCCGGGTACAGCGCATGCGCGCGGCCGTGCACCAGCGCATGCGGGGCGTGCTCGCGGCCGTCGCGCGCGATCGCCCGCGCCGACTGCGCGGCGCCCAGCAACGCGGCGGTATTGATGTCGTCGGAATAGGCGAAGCCGGTCTTCTCGCCGCTGATCGCGCGCACGCCCACGCCCTGCTCGATCGCGTGCGAGCCGGACTTGACGATGCCGTCCTCGACCGACCAGCTCTCGCGGCGGGAATGCTGGAAATACAGGTCGCCGAAATCGATGCCCGGGCCGAGCAGCGCCGAGAACGTGCGGTCGAGGTTGCCCGTGTCCAGGCCCGAGGGCAGCAGCAAACGGGACTGGGCGAGCGCCAGCGGCGATGCGGGGGACAGCGGGGAATCGGTCATCGTTGCAGTGTTGGGGCCGCTGGCGGGAATCGCAACCGCGGGCGCTGCCGGGCACGCGTCAGTCCAGCGATCCAGGCCGGCGCGCGTCGCCGTTGCCGGGCGCGGCGGCGTTGTCGCGGCGGTCGATGACCTCGATCTCGGGCGCCTGCCAGGGCCCGCTGACCTGGTAGGTCCTGGCGCCGATCTCGCCCAGCGGCCGGCGCAGCACCGCATTGGCCAGGGCGCCGACCGCGGCGCCGACCGGCCCGGCGGTCAGCGCACCGACCGCCGGCAGCAGGTTGCCGGTCCGCGGCAACACCTCGATGCGCTGGTCGTGGGTCCGCGCCTGCAGGTTGGAGGCGCCGCGGATGCGGATGTCGGCGGCGGGCGCGGCGATCACGATGTTGTCGGTGCGCGCCTGCGCGGTGTCGAACCGCACGTCACCGCTGAGCCGGTTGAAACCCAGGCCCTTGCTGAAGAAGTCGCGGAAATCGAGCATCAGCCGGCGCGGCAGTTCCGCCACGCTGAGCAGGCCAAGTACGCGGCCGGCGCCCGGCTCGACTTCCACCAGTTGCCCGTCGCTGATGTCCAGGCGCAGGTTGCCCTGCAGCCGGGCGACATCGAACGCGGCCGGCGCACCCGGCCAGCCGGCCTCGAACACGGCCGTGCCCTGCCCGCCGGCGATGCTGCCGGCAAACCCCAGGCTCGACAGCAACGCGCCGTAGTCGTCGCTGTCGACATCGGCGTGCACCTGCGTGCGCGCCATCGCGCCGTGGCCGGTCCAGCGTCCGCGCACATCGATCCGCTGCCCCGGCGCGCGCACCTGCAACTGCTCGACCTCCAGCCCGCCGGCGACGCGCCGGGTACGCAGGTTGGCCGTGCCCGGCGCCAGGCTGCCGATGCGCAATTCATCGACCACCAGGTGGATCGGCGGCAGGCGCGCGGGATCGGGCGCGTCCCCGGGCGCGGCGACAGCCGCTGCCGCGTCGGGATCGGCCGCAGGTGCCACGGGCGCGGGCGCGGCCTGCCAGTGCAGACGCTGCAGCCGCGCCTCGACCGTGGCGCCGTCGGCGTCGGGAATGCGCGCGCTGCCGGCCAGCGCCGCGCCCTCGAAACCGAGCTCGGTCGCGCCGCCGCGGCGGCCGCCGGTGATCCGGGTCTGGCCGAAGCTGCCGCCAAGCACCTGCAGTTGGTCGGTCACCAGGTCCACGCTGTCGAGCCCGAGCGCATCGCCGCCGCTGCCACCGCCGCCGACCAGCCCCAGCCAGGCCTGCAGGTCGACCACCGGCGTGCGCCCGCCCAGCGCCAGCCCCGACGCCGGCGCCGCCTCGGCCACGTGCGAGGCACCCAGCATCACCCGGATGCCGTTGTGAGCATCGCCGGTACCCGCACGCAGCGCCAGCAGGTTGCCGAAGCCGACCCGCACGTCGCCGCTGCCGAATGGCAACGGCGCTTCGATCGTCGTCGGCAGACGCGCCGCGGCCGCCTTGTCCAGTGGCGCCGGCAGCCCGAGCGTGGTGCCGGCGAGATCCGAGCGCAGGCGCAGCAGCGCATCGCCGCGGCCGGCCTCGGGCACCGCCGGAATGGTCACCTCGACATGCCACGGCGAGCGGCCGCCGACCAGCGGCTGCAGCCAGGCGAGGTCGGGGTTGCGCGCCAGCAGGTCGCCGGCGGCCAGCTCGACTGCCAGCTCGCCCTCGAACGCCTGCCGCGGGTCGCGCACGTGGCCGGCGCCTGCACGCAGTGTCAGCTGCCCCGGCTGGCCGTCGCGGACCACCGCCAGCCGCTCGCTGGTGAAGCCGTGCGCATCGAAGCGGGTCTCGCCGCGCACTTCGCCCAGCGCCAGTTCATAGCGCGGATCGGCCAGCGCTACGCCGTCCAGCGTCACCCGGCCGTCGATGACTACCGGCGCGTGGTGCTGCGGCACGGTCAATGCCAGTTGCGATCTGGCCGGGCCGCTGGCCTGCAGGTTGTCGAGGGTGTCGCCATGGCTGGCCTGCAGCGGGCTGCGCTGCAGCAGCGCGCGCATCGCCGCGGCGTCACCGGTGGCATGCGCACCCACCTCGACCGGGCTGTGGGAATAGTGCTGCATGCCGGCCTGGATGCCATCGACCGCAACCTCCATCAGGCGGCCACTGCCACCTTCGACACGGAAGCCGTCGTTGACGAAGCGCACCGGTCCGTTCAGTGCCTCCAGCGCCGGCCAGTCGGGCTGGAAGCGGATCGTCGCATCGGCCAGGCGGCCGTCGGCGACGAACACGCCGCGGGCGTCGTGGCCGTCGTCGGCGCTGAACGGCCAGTCGTCGAGATCGCCCGAGACGATGCCGCGGCCCTCGCGCACCTCGCCGGCGACCAGGGCCATGTCCAGCCAGTCCATCGCCACCTGCGGCATCTGGTGGCGTACCCAGAACTTCTTCGCCACCGGAATCTGCGCCGTGTCCACGCGCGCGGCCAGGTCCATCACCGGCCGGGTGCCGTCGCCCTGGAACCACAGGCTGCCGCGCGCGTGCGCGGCGTAGCCCTCGCCTTCGACACGCAGCGCCGCGGTGCCCACGTGCCAGCCGTCGGCCTCGCGCCAGCCGGCCACGGTGCCGTCGAGCCGCAGCGGATGCGGCGCGCCGAAGCCGACCGGCCAGTCGAACACCGGCGCGGCCTGCGGATCGAGCTGGAACACCACGCCGACGGCATCGCCGCTCAGCGTGCCGGCGATGCCGTCGATCCCCGGCCGGTCGCCGACCGGGTCGAAACCCAGCGACTCGACCCGCGCGGCGACCCGCAACGGGCCATCGCGCAGCGCCGCAAGCTCGATGTCCGAGAGCTGCGCATGCGG
>JAFAFY010000178.1 GCA_023423235.1 Pseudomonadota bacterium | reverse complement strand
CGGCCCTGCGGGTCGGCAAGGACGATCTCGGCATTCTCGTTCTGGTTGTGGATGCCGATGCGGCGTTCGACCACGCGGCTGGCCTGGATCACGTCCAGCCCGGCCGGCGGCCGCGAGTTGATGTGCAGGCCGGCCACGCTGTCGCCGCCGTCGGCGCTGTTGCGGGTGACCAGGCCCATCGCGTCATAGTTGGGATAGTCGAAGGCGAGCGCGCTGACCCGGCCCGCCTGCGCGTCGGTGATCGCGATCCCGCCCAGTTCATCGCCCTTGGCGTCGTAGAACACCAGTCCGGCGGGCTGCACGGCACGCGGGTACTCGCGGCCGTCGAGCCTGGGCAGCGGAAAGCGCTCGGCATTGGCGATGACCACCCGGGTGACGCCGGAGGGATCGACGATGTTGATCCGCTCGACATCCAGTACCGCGTGCGCCTGCGGCGCTTGCGGCCGCGCAGCGACGAGGCCGAGCGCGAGCAGCGCCACGGTCAGCAGCAGGGCATAGCCCTTGAGCAGGCGCATGTCGCGCCGCAGCCGGGCGAGGCTGGAATCGGTATCTGCAGGCATGTCGCGTCCAGGCCGAGGGCCGTCGGGAAGGGGCGCCGACGCTAGCGCATCGACGCCCCGGCAACAAGCGACGCCGCCAGGTTCAGCTGCGCGCGACGCAATCAGCGACGCCGTTCGCCTTTCTCCCCTGCCGGCGCGGACAACACGCTGCACTGCGCAACGCCGTGGCGCCCATGCCGCGCGGCAGGCGGCGCATCGTTGCAGCGGCACTGCAGGTGCACCGCGAAAAGCGCGGGCACGGTGCCGCCGGCGGATCGGCCTGTCGGCCCGGCGCTCAGCCTGCGGCAGGCGCCTCCAGCGCGCGACCGGCCTGCTTCTCCGCGTCCGAGGCCTCGCGCACGTCGACCACGTGCACCGCGAAGTTGAGGGTACGACCGGCCAACGGGTGGTTGCCGTCGATCTTCACCTTCGCATCGTCGACCTCGACCACGGTCACCAGCACTGGACCGTTGCCGGTCTGGGCCTGGAACTGCATGCCCGGTTCGACCTTGTCCACGCCCTGGAAGGCGTCGCGCGGCACCGACTGGATCAGGCCTTCGTTGCGCACGCCGTAGCCTTCTTCCGGCTTGACCGCGACATCGAGCTTGTCGCCGGCGTGCTTGCCTTCGAGTGCCTTTTCCAGGCCCGGCACGATGTTGCCGGCGCCATGGAAGTAGCGCAGCGGCTGCGCCTCCGGCGACTTGTCGATGACCTGGCCGGCGTCGTCGGTCAGGGTGTAGTGGAAGCTGGCAACGCGTGCAGCGGCGATCTCCATGGGGATCTCCTTGGAATGGACGGAAAGGGAGCGAGGTGACACGGACAGGCACCGGAAACGCCACGGTGCGACAGCGATACGACGGCGACCACCATACCGGCCGCATGGGGGCGCCGCAAACCACCGATGCGGATCCGGCCGCGATGGTTCAGCCGCGGACGCCCCTTGGCGCGCAGGCGCCGGGCCCGGGCGCCGGATGATGCGGCGTCAGTCGCCGAAGGCCTCGGCCATGACCGAGGGGTCGCGGCGCGGGGCGCCGGTCGAGACGGGTTGCACCTGCAGTTCCGCCGGACCCAGCGGCAAGCCGGCGGCATCGAGACCGCTGCCCTCGACCACCTCCACGCCGCGGGTCTGGCTGACGATGCGCACGACCTCGCTCGAGCCGTCGGGCCAGACCACGCGGAAGGTGCTGCCCGGCGGCAGCGAGAGCAACGGCGTGGCGCTCTGTGCGCGATGCAGCGCCGCGACCTGCGCCGCGCCGAGCTGGCGCTGCTGCGGGGATGCCTCGACGGTGGTCTCGGCCACGTCCGAGAGCGCGCGGTAGTTGTCGCCGATGGCGTCGACCACCACGCCGGCCACGGCCGCCGAGTAGCCCACGAACAATGCCGACCACAGCCAGAAGCGCAGTTTTTTCGTGACAACGGGGTTCTTCTTCATTGCAACACCATCCCGACCTGTTCGTCGTGTTCTTCCGCCGGTGCTTCGACCAGCGCATCCACCATCGTTTCGATTGCTTCGACATCCTGCGGTGGCAATGCCGAATCACGCACGAACGCCTCGAAGTCCTGCCGCGCATCCCGGGCACAGATGCCGCCGCCGGCGCAGTAGGCGGTCATCAATGCACTGTCCGGCCCGCAGCGCTGGCCCAGCTGGCAGCCGGCCAGCAGCCAGGCCAGTTCCGCCGACTGGCTTCCGGCCACCTGCCCGGCCAGCGCGGCATCGCCGCTGGCAGCCACGCCCATCGCCGGGGCCAGGGCGAGGAAGGCTTCCGGATCGCGCGAGGCCTGCACCCGGGCGACCAGGCCGGCGCGATAGGCGGCGTCGTCGGCCAGTGGCGCGCCCATTGCCAGCAGCGCGGCTTCGGCCGGCAGACTGCCGGCAAGCGCGGCATCCTCGCGCGCCTCGACCAGTTGCAGGAAGCTGGACGCATCGGCCGGCACGAACCGTGCGCAGCGCCGGCCGACGCGGTCGCGCGCGCCCAACAGGGCGGCGCCGCCCTGCAGGCCCAGGCTGGCGATGAGTTCGCTGTCGCGTGCATAGCCCACCGGCGAGCGCGCGACCGGCGCGCAGTATTCCCGGATCCGGCTGACCAGCCAGCGCGCTTCGGCGTCGCCAGCGCTGGCTGCGGTCTGCAATGCCTGCTGCAGGGCGAACAGGTCGGGCGCGCGCTCGAAGGCCGCACGCATCTGCGCGTGCGTCGCACCGCGCGCGGGCAGGCCGCTCCGCGAGGCCGGCGGAACAACGTCGCGCATGGCGCTCGCCGGCGGCGGCTCGGGGCGCGAGGGCGCAGGCGTATCCATGACCGCCGGTATCACAGCATCCACCGCGCCCGGCACCATCCGCACGCCCGCGGGCGCCAGGTACATCGAGGCGAGCGCGGCGACAGCGGCGCAGACGACGATCGCGATGGTCAGCTTGCCAGTCATGACGTGGGAGAGGAGAACTCCGCCGCTGCGCTGGATGCGGACGCCGATTGTAGCGGAGCGCCAGCGCTGGTGCCGCCGCAACCCCGGTCCGTGCGTGCACAGCGCCGACGCGGTCACGCTTGACCTGCAATGGTGATCGCAGGCGCCAGCCGTCTCGACTGCACGGGCGACCCGACGCATCGGCTGCGGGCTTTACCTGCGCAGCCCACGGGACCAAGATGCCCGCCCCACCCGCGAGCCCGCGCCATGCCCTATCTCGAACTGCGCCTGCAATGCACCGAAGCCGACCAGCCGCGCTACGCGCACGCCCTGGAAGATGTCGGCGCGCTGGCGGTGACGATGCTCGACGCCGACGCCGACACCAGCGACGAGCAGGCGATCCTCGAGCCCGGCGTGGGCGAGACGCCGCTGTGGCAGTCGGTGGTGCTGACGGCGCTGTTCGAGGACGACGCCGACGCGCTGGCGCTGCTGGCGGCGCTGGATGCGTTCGATCCCGCGCTGGACTGGTCGCGCGCCAGTTTCCGCAAGGTCGAGGACCAGGACTGGGAACGCGCCTGGATGGACCAGTACGTGCCGCTGCAGTTCGGCCGGCGCACCTGGATCGTGCCCTGGGACGCGCCGCTGCCCGAAGGCGCCGACACCCCCGGGGCCGCGGTCGTGCGCCTGGACCCGGGCCTGGCCTTCGGTTCCGGCACCCATCCGACCACCTCGCTGTGCCTGCAGTGGCTGGACGCGCTGGCCGACGATGGCACGCTGCCCGGGGTGACCGTGCTCGATTACGGCTGCGGCAGCGGCATCCTGGCACTGGCGGCGCTCAAGCTCGGCGCGGCCCGTGCGATCGGCGTCGACAACGACCCGCAGGCGCTGCTGGCCTCCACCGACAACGCCGGGCGCAACGGCCAGGCCGACGCGCTGGCGGTGTTCCTCCCGGCCGACGCGCCGCAGGACACCTATCCGGTGGTCGTCGCCAACATCCTGGCCTCCGCGCTCGACGCGCTGGCCGAGACCCTGGCCGCACGTGTCGCTGTGGGCGGGCGGATCGCGCTGTCGGGCATCCTCGATGGCCAGGAAGAGGAGCTGCTGCGCCGCTACCGGCCCTGGTTCGACCAGTTGGCGGTTGCGCGCGAGGGCGACTGGGTGCGGATCGACGGCGTGCGCCGGGCCACCTGAGCCGGGCCGCCGCGGCCCGCGCAGCGTGATTCAATAGCGCGATGTTCATCAACTGCAAGCACTGCCGCGCGCTGGTGGCGACCGACCCGGTCAGCGACCTGCCGCCGCTGCGGTGCCCGCGCTGCCACGGCGTGCTGCGCGTGGAAGCGCCTGCAGCCGTCGCCGCGCCCTCGGTCGCCACGCTGCTGCGGCCGTCGCCGGCCTTGCCGCTGCAGGTACCCGGCGATACGGCAATCGAGGCCGCAACGCCCGAGCCCGCGCCAGCCACCACGTCGCCGGACACCCGCAGCGATGCCGCGCCGCCGCAGGCGTCCGCCGATCCGCAAGCGCCCGCCGCGCCCGCAACCTCTGCCGCAGTTGCCGCCCCCGATGCCGACGCCGGCGTGCCGGTCGATGTTGCTGTGGCGCAACCCGCGGCTGACGCTGCGTCCGCCGGGTTGCCGGCCCCCGGGTGGCAGTCTGCCGCGCCGGTTGCACCACCCGCCACGTCAGACCCGGCGCCGACATACCC
>JAFAFY010000131.1 GCA_023423235.1 Pseudomonadota bacterium | reverse complement strand
GGACATGGCGGATCTGGCGGCTGGGTGACGACAGGTGTCACGCACGGACCGTGCCAAATTCCAGGTGTTTGATATCAAAGGGATTTTCCGTGTCCGCCCGGGTGCCCGGATGCAAGGCGGACGTCCGCGCGGACGCCGGTTGCGGGTGCGGACGGTGCGCTTCTCGGACGGGTCGCTGCGGCCGGGCGCTGTGTCGGCGCGCAGGAGGCGCCTCGCGAACGGGAATGCCGATGGGGCGCGCGGGCAGGCACGGTCCTGCAATGCGTGACCCGCGCACCTGGCGCGTGGGGCGCACGCCAGTCACGCCGCCCGCGCGGCTGAATCGCGCCCGGCGCGAGGTCAGGCGGGGCGCGGCGAGTCGCTAGAATGTTGCGCTGAATCCACGGAGCAGCCATCCATGTGCGGAATTGTCGGTGCGATCGCCAGTCGCGATGTCGTCCCGGTCCTGATCGAGGGCCTCAAGCGCCTGGAGTACCGCGGCTACGATTCCGCCGGCATCGCCGTGATCGTCGACGGCGGCGTGCGCCGCGTGCGCCGCACCGGGCGGGTGTCGGAACTGGAGGCCGCGGCGCAGGCCGAGCATTTCTCCGCGCCGCTGGGCATCGGCCATACCCGCTGGGCGACCCACGGCGGCGTGACCGAGAGCAACGCGCATCCGCACATCAGCCACGACAGCCTGGCGCTGGTCCACAACGGTATCATCGAGAACCACGAGGCGCAGCGCGAGCGGCTGGCGAAGCTGGGCTATGTGTTCGAGTCGCAGACCGACACCGAGGTCATCGCCCACCTGATCCACCACCACCAGTCGCAGGGCCTGGACCTGCTGGCCGCGCTGCAGGCCGCGGTGCGCGAGCTGGAAGGCGCCTATGCGCTGGCGGTCATCGACAAGGGCGAGCCCGACCGCATGGTCGTCGCGCGCATGGGCTGCCCACTGCTGGTCGGCCTGGGCGAGGGCGAGAACTTCGTCGCCTCCGACGTCTCCGCCATCCTGCAGGCCACGCGCCGGGTGATCTTCCTCGAGGAAGGCGACACCGCCGTGCTCACCCGCGACGCCGTGCAGGTGTTCGGCGAGGACGGCGCGCCGGCCGCGCGCGATGCGCATCTCTCGGACGTGTCGCTGGCCTCGCTGGAGCTGGGCCCGTACCGCCACTTCATGCAGAAGGAGATCCACGAGCAGCCGCGCGCGCTGGCCGACACGATGGAGGCGATCATCGATGCCAACGCGTTCGAGCCCACGCTGTTCGGCAAGGACGCGGAGGCGTTGCTGCGCCAGGTCGACGGCGTGCAGATCCTCGCCTGCGGCACCAGCTACTACGCCGGCGCGGTCGCGCGCTACTGGATCGAGGCCATCAGCGGCCTGCCGTGCACGGTCGAGATCGCCAGCGAATACCGCTACCGCAAGGCCGTCGCCAACCCCGGACACCTGATCGTCACCATCTCGCAGTCGGGCGAGACCCTCGACACGATGGAGGCGCTGAAGTACGCCAAGTCGCTCGGCCACGACAAGACCTTGTCGATCTGCAACGTGCCCGAGAGCGCCATCCCGCGCGCCAGCCGGCTGGTGTTCTACACCCGCGCCGGCGCCGAGATCGGCGTCGCCTCGACCAAGGCCTTCACCACCCAGCTGGTCGGCCTGTTCGCGCTGACCGCGACCCTGGCCAAGCTCAACGGCCGCCTGGACAGCGAGACCGAAGCCGGCTACATCGAGGCGCTGCGCCGCCTTCCGGTCAGCGTGCAGCACGCGCTCAATCTCGAACCGCAGATCGCGGTCTGGGCGGAGAAGTTCACGCCCAAGCAGCACGCGTTGTTCCTGGGCCGCGGCGTGCATTATCCGATCGCGCTGGAAGGCGCGCTCAAGCTCAAGGAAATCTCCTACATCCACGCCGAGGCCTATCCCGCCGGCGAGCTCAAGCACGGCCCGCTGGCGCTGGTCGATGCCGACATGCCGGTGGTGGTCATCGCGCCGAAGGACAAGCTGCTGGAGAAGGTGAAGTCCAACATGCAGGAAGTGCGCGCGCGCGGCGGCGAGCTGTTCGTGTTTACCGATGCCGACAGCAACTTCGGCCCCAGCGAAGGCGTGCACGTGATCCGCACCCCGCGCCACGTCGGCGTGCTCAGCCCGATCGTGCACACCATCCCGGTGCAGCTGCTCGCCTACCACACCGCGCTGGCGCGCGGCACCGACGTGGACAAGCCCAGGAACCTCGCCAAGTCGGTGACGGTAGAGTGAGCGTGGCTCGTTACGGCAGGAGAAACGGATGTCTTCGCCTGTAGTCCAGGAATTCTGGATCGGAGTTCTGGGTGGATTCCTGACCTTGCCCGCCTTCTTCCTGCTATGGCCCATCGTGGCGTTGCTCACAAGGGGGACCATCGATCACTTCGGCTATGGCGTTGTGACCTCAATGCTGGGAGGCCTGTGGCTGATTCTTGTGGGACTCGCCGTTGTCGGGATCCCGATGGTGTTGTCGAGTTGGCTGATGTCGATATGGCACTGGAAAGGCATGGAGGTTGAGGCTGCACTGATCCGGGGGCGGGTGTTTTCCGCCTCCGCGATGGTGTACTTCATCGGCGCTTTGGCAAGCTGGTGCGTGGTCGTGCCATTGAGGAAGCTTCCGGTCGTGGATCGACTCTATCGGCGCTGGGATCGGTGGCTGGATGGTCTGTATCAGGGGGAGTGCCGGTAGGCTGCTGTGACCCGGCCCGGTTCATTCGTGTCGGTTGGTGTATGCGTCCGCGTCACGCTGTGCACCAGCCCACAAGGTGTAGTTACTGTAATCGAGCCCTTAATGGGCGACATTTGCGAAAATGCATGGATGCGCCGGGCACGCGCCCGACACTTGGAGATGGCTTGACGACCGCAACGCCGCCACTGTTTGCCGTGGTTCCGGCCGGCATCTTCGGGCCGCTGGCCTCGGCCAACCGTGCGCATCACTGGCTGCTGCTGTGCCGCCTGTTCGACGAGTTCTTCGGCCCCGACGCCCCGCCGCCGCCCAGCCACGGCTACCCCCGCCGCGCGATCACTTCGGCGATCGAGCGCTACCTGCTTGGCGACGACCCGTGGGAGGACGAGGACGG
>JAFAFY010000037.1 GCA_023423235.1 Pseudomonadota bacterium | reverse complement strand
CCCGCCTCCTCGTAGCTCAGTCCGTAGCGGCGCATGACCTCGTCGGTCAGCTGCTTGCCGCCGAACACCTGCTCGCGCGAGTACAGGCTGCGGCCATGGCGCAGCACGTTGAGCGTGGTCATGGTGGCGCCGATGTCGACCAGCGCGACCACGCCATCGGGCGGGATGCTCAGGGTACCGGCGATCAGCGCGAATGCGTTCTCGACCGCGAAGGCCTCGACGTCGATGACCTTGGCGGTCAACCCGCCCAGTTCCAGCGCCGAGGCGCGCAGCTCGACGTTCTCCGAGCGCGAGGCCGCCAGCAGCACCTGCACCATCTCGGCGTTGCCGGGCATCGCCCCCAGCACCTCGAAGTCGAGGTTCACTTCCTCGATCGGATAGGGAATGTAGTTGACCGCCTCCAGCTCGACCTGCGACTCCAGGTCGTCCTCGTCCAGATCGGCGGGCATCGGGATGGTCTTGGTGATCACCGCCGAGCCGGCGACCGCGGCCGCAGCATGCTTGGCCTTGGAGCCCGAGCGGGAAACCGCGCGGCGGATCGCCTCGCCGACCGCCTCGACCTCGACGATGTTCTTCTCCACCACCGCGTTGGGCGGCAGCGGCTCGACCGCGTAGTGCTCGACGCGGTAGCGGTTGCCCGCCCGCGAGAGCTGCAGCAGCTTGACCGCAGTCGAGCTGATGTCGACGCCGATGAGCGGCATCTGACCTTTTGAGATGAGACCCACGGATATTCCCCTTTGCCACGGGCGCTTATGCGCGCCTCGTGTCCCGGCGCATTAGATAACGGACTTTGTGTCCAATGGCAACCGTTGTCTGGGGGGCGGACCATCGGAACTGCAAGCCCGGGCACACTTCCGGGGCCTGCGCACCTCGCCCGGCATCGTGCTCCCGGCACCTGCCCACCGGCAGTGGGGCGCACCCGGCGGCTCGCCTATACTTGCCGGCGATGAGAAACGCCCCCGATCCCGCAGGAAGTCCGCCCCGCATGTCCCGATTCCGCCGTGTCCTGCGCTGGGGCCTGCTGGCCGCGCTCGTCCTCGCCATCCTGGCCGCGGTCGCCGGTGGCATCCTGTATGCCGCGGTCGCCTCCAAGCTGCCGGATGTCGCATCGCTGCGCGATGTCGAGATGCAGGAACCGATGTACGTCTACGCCCGGGACGGGCGCCTGATCGCCCTGTTCGGCGAGACCCGGCGCTATCCGGTGAAGATCGAGGACGTGCCCGAGCGGCTCAAGCAGGCCTTCCTCGCCACCGAGGACGCGCGTTTCTACCAGCACGACGGCATCGACTACCGCGGCGTCGCCCGCGCCCTGTGGCTGCTGGCCACGACCGACGACCGCCGCGTGCCGGGCGGTTCGACGATCACCCAGCAGGTCGCGCGCCAGTTCTTCCTCAGTTCGGAGTACAGCTTCACCCGCAAGTTCGCCGAGATGCTGCTGGCGCGCAAGATGGAGCGCGAGCTGAGCAAGGACGAGATCTTCGAGCTGTACCTCAACAAGAGCTTCTTCGGCAACCGCGCCTACGGCGTGGCCGCGGCGGCCGAGTTCTATTTCGGCAAATCGCTGGACCAGCTCGATCTCGACGAAATGGCCTCGCTGGCGGCGATCCCCAAGTTCCCCTCCAGCGGCAACCCGATCAGCAACCCCGAGCGCGCCCGCGAGCGCCGCGACATCTATGTGCTGGCGCGCATGCAGGAGCTGAACTACATCAGCGCCGAGGAGGCCGCGGCCGCGCGCGCGGTGGAGATGCACGCGCGCCCGCACGAGCGCCCGATCGAGGTCTATGCGCCCTACGTGGCGGAGATGGTGCGGCTGGAGATGGTTGCCCGCTACGGCGGCGAGGCGCTGACCAAGGGCTACCACGTCACCACCACCATCGACCCGACCATGCAGGCCGCGGCCGAGCTGGCGGTACGCAATGGCCTGACCGCCTATGACCACCGCCACGGCTGGATCAAGCCTGGCGAGACCTTCGAACTGGCCGCCGACGAGGACGCCGCGACCACCGCGGCGCGGCTGCGCGGCATCCCCGCCCAGGGTGGCCTGCTGCCGGCGGTCGTGGTGCGCTCGGGCAACAACAGTGCCGACGTGGTGCTGGCCGATGGCAGCACGGTGACCCTGGACGCCGCCTCGAGCCGCTGGACCGGGCGCAACCCGGCGGCGCTGCTGACCCGCGGCGACCTGACCCGGGTGCGCCGGGTGGAAACGCCGGCCAAGGCGTCGGCCAATGCCGGTACCGGCGCCGATGCCGGCACGCCGCCCCCGCCGCCGGTGGTGACCTGGCAGCTCGACCAGTTGCCGCGCGCGCAAGCCACGCTGGTGTCGATGGAACCCGACAACGGCGCGGTGCGCGCGCTGATCGGCGGCTTCAGCTTTGCCGGCAGCAACTTCAACCGCGCCACCCAGTCGCGGCGCCAGCCCGGCTCCAGCTTCAAGCCCTTCATCTTCGCGGCAGCATTCGAGAAAGGCTACAACCCGGCCTCGATCGTGCTCGACGCCCCGGTGCTGTTCCGCATGCGCCGCGGCCAGGACTGGCGACCGCAGAACTCCGACGGCCGCTTCGTCGGGCCGATGCGCCTGCGCGAGGCGCTGGTGCAGTCGCGCAACCTGGTGGCGGTGCGCCTGCTCGATTCGATCGGCGTGGACTATGCACGCGGCTACATCAGCGCGTTCGGCTTCGACGAGGCGCAGCTGCCGCCGAACCTGTCGATCTCCCTGGGCACGCCATCGCTGACGCCGCTGGACGTCACCCGCGGCTACGCGGTGTTCGCCAACGGCGGGTTCCGCATCACCCCCTGGTTCATCGACCAGGTCCGCGACCGCGAAGGCAAGCTGATCTACCAGGCCAACCCGCCGACCGCCTGCCGCAGCTGCGGCGGCAATGCTGCGTCGGGCCAGATCGCGGCGCCCTCGACCGTCATCGACGGTTTCGACCTCGGCCCGGCGCCCAGCGCGCCCGCGCCCAGGCCGGTGGAAGCACCGGCCGAGCCGGCGACACCTGCCCCGGAAGTGGCCCCGCGCGAGGACGGTGCCGAACCGGTGCTGGCGCCGCGCGCGATCGACGATCGCATCGCCTACCAGATGATCTCGATGATGCGCGACGTGGTCCGCCGCGGCACCGGCACCGCCGCGCGCGTACTGGACCGCGAGGACATCGGCGGCAAGACCGGCTCGACCAACGACCACCGCGACGCCTGGTTCTCGGGCTTCGGCGGCAACCTGGTGACCTCGGTGTGGGTCGGCCGTGACGACAACCGCTCGCTCGGCTACCGCGAGTACGGCGGCCGCGCCGCGCTGCCGATCTGGATCGACTTCATGCGCGTCGCCCTGGACGGCGTGCCGGTGGCGGCAAACGATCCGCCCGATGGCATGGTGCGCGTGGCGGTGACCGCCGGCGGCCGGCTGATGCCGACCGATTCGGGCGGCGGCATCATCGAATACGTCAAGGTCGAGGATCTCGAGCGCATGGAGTCCGAGGTCGACCTGCAGATCGACGACGTGCCGGCGGAAGAGGCGTTCGACATCTTCTGATCCGCGTTGCAGCGCCAAGC
>JAFAFY010000024.1 GCA_023423235.1 Pseudomonadota bacterium | reverse complement strand
GTGTGCATGCGCGCAAGCTTGGTGGTTACCGCAGTGGCGCCGCAAGTACCGGGCGCCGCACGACGGCACCTTCGCGCGCCGCCGCCCTTCCCCCGAGGATTCTGCAATGACGCTGGAGCAATCCCTGCGTGCGCTCGAGGCGCACTACCGTTCGATGCCGCCGGTGGCGCTGATGCAGTTGCGTGTGGACGCCTACGACGGCGAGCGCCTGCGCCTGCATGCGCCGCTGGCGGCGCACGTCAACGACAAGGGCTCGGCCTTCGGCGGCAGCCTGGTATCGCTGATGACCCTGGCGTCCTGGGGCCTGGTGACGCTGCGCGTCGAGCAGGCCGGCCTGGATGCCGATGTCTATGTCGCCGACTCCGACGTGCGCTACCGCGCGCCGCTGCATGCCGACCTGCTGGCCGAATCCGCGCTGGCCGAGGATGGTTGCTGGGACACCTTCACCGACACCCTGCGCACGCGCGGCCGGGCGCGGGTGGCACTGGCGGCGACGGTGGCCTTGCCCGACGGCGGCGTCGCCACCGAGTGCCGGTCGCGCTACGTGGCGATCGCGCGGCGCTGAACGGCGCCCCGACGGCGGCACCGGGTTGCGCACCGGTGCTTGCGCGCTCCGCCCGGCGCGGCAAGAATTCGCAGCTTCCCGACTCTTCCCGACCCGGCCGCGCCATGTCGCATCCGTGCCTGACCTGCGGTGCCTGCTGCGCGTACTTCCGCGTCAGCTTCCATTGGAGCGAGGCCGACGCCGAGCTGGGCGGCCATGTACCGCTGGCGCTGACCGAACCGCTGCGCACCCATGAGCGGGTGATGCGCGGTACCTCGCAGGCGCATCCGCGCTGCATCGCGCTGGATGCCGATATCGGCCGCTATTCGCGCTGCACGATCCACCCGGTGCGGCCGTCGGTGTGCGCGGCGGTGCCGGCGTCGCTGGAGTTCGGCGAACGCAGCGGCCAGTGCGATCGCTCGCGCGTCGCCCATGGGCTGCCGCTGCTGTCGCCGCGCGACTGGGCCTGGCGCGACGATGCCGCCAACGATGCGGGTCACCCCGACGGCAGCGGCAACACGCCGCCGCAGCCGACCATCGCCGCCTGAGAGCCCTGCGCAGGCGCGCCTCCGCTGCAGTGGATTGTCCTGCAGCGGGCTGCTTTGCAACGGGTCGTTCAGAGCGGGTTGCGGTCCAGGAACGCGCGCATCGCCGGCACCAGCACCTCATGCTTGTCCTCCAGCACGTAGTGCGCGGCGTCGTCGAAGGCGTGCACTTCCGCCTGCGGCAGCGCCTTGCGGAAGCCGTCGAGGAAGTGGTGGTCGAACACGAAATCGCGCAGGCCCCAGCCGATGAAGGCGGGGCGGTCGGCGTAGTCGGAGAGATGCCGGCCGGCGGCTTCCAGCAGCGGCCAGGCCTCGTCGCGCGGCCCCAGCGGGATGTCCTGCATGAAACGCACGGTGGCGATGCGGTGAGCCCAGCTGTCGTAGGGCGCGACATACGCGCGGCGCACGTCGGCCGGCATCTTCCGCGCCACGCCCTGGTAGGAGGCGCCGGCGGAGAACGCGTTGAAGCCGCGGATGATCCACTCGCCCACGGTGTAGTCGCGGCCCAGCGCGATCTGCCACGGCATCGGTTTTTCCGCCGGCATCGGGAACGCGGCGGTGTTGGTGATCAGCAGCCGGCGCACCTGCGGCATGTGCGACAGCGCCCAGCCGAAGCCGATCATGCCGCCCCAGTCGTGCACCGCCAGGGTGACCGGGCCATCGATGCCCAGCTGCGCCAGCAGCGTGCCCAGGTCCTCGACCCGCGAGCGCAGGGTGTAGTCGTAGCGCGGCAGCGCCGACGGCGCGTCGTCGGGCTTGTCCGACAGTCCCATGCCGACGTGGTCGGGCACGATGCAGCGGTAGCGGTCGCGCAGGCCGTGCACCAGGTGGCGCCAGTAGTAGCTCCACGACGGGTTGCCGTGCAGCATCACCACCACCTCGCCATCGCGCGGGCCCTCGTCGAGGTAATGCATGCGGATGCCCGGCCGCACTTCGAGGAAATGGTCGGTGAAGTCGTAGTCGGGGAACGGCATCGGCTGCGGCACTCGTGCGGGCGGCCGCCAATTCTAGTGGCTTGCGCCGCGGCGGGCCGGCGCGGCCGCTGGCCGACAGTTCCGCAAGCGCATCGCGCCGCGCCAGGCAACCCAGGTACAGCTGCGTCGTTGCCGTTCGCGCCGCCGTCCGGGGCTTGAATGCCGCGGGAATGGCATGCGACGTGCGGCCTGTCCAAGCCTTGCCTTAAGCGGGCCGGCGAACGGAAGGGTCAGGTTGGCCTGCGTATGATGCGCCGATGACTGTTTCCCCCACGCCGCGACGCCGCGTGCAGCCGGCAGATGTCCGCCAGTGCCTGCGCCAGGCCACCGCGAGCGCGCATGCGCGCGTCGATGCCCGGTTTGCCGATGGCATCGGTGTGCCCGGCGCCTACCCGCGTTATCTGCTGGGCATGTACGGCTTCGCTGCCGATTTCGAGGCCGCGACCGGCCGCCCGCCGCGGCAATCGGCGTGGTTGGCGCAGGATCTGGCCACGCTCGCGCTGGCACCGTTGCCTGCCGCGGCGCCGCCGGCGATGGTGGCCGATCCCGGCGAACGCGCCGGCTGGGACTACGTGATGGCCGGCAGCAGCCTGGGCGCGCGCCGGCTGCTGCGCGAAGCGCGCGCGCTGGGCCACACCGGCGCGGCGGGCGCGTGTTTCCTCGATCGCCACGCACATGGCGACGACTGGCCCGAGGTGCAGCAGCGCCTCGCCACGTTCGATGCCGACGACCCCCGGCAGCTGGCGGCCCTGACCGGCGGCGCACTGGATGCCTTCGCCCGGGTCGCCACCTGGTTCGCGCGCAGCTTCGCGGCTGCAACCCCCGCGCCCGCGCTGGCCGGACACGGGGGCGTGGCATGAGCGCGGTGTTCGAGCGCGCGCTGCAGGCCTGCGCCAGCGAGCCGATCCACCTCTCGGGTGCGATCCAGCCGCATGGCTACCTGATCAGCTGCCAGTTGCCGGACTGGACCATCCACCACGTCTCGGCCAACGTCGAGGCGCTGACCGGTGTGCCGCCGGCGCAGATGCTGCGGCAGTCGCTGCGCGGATTCCTGACCGAGGACCTGATCGAGTCGCTGGCCGAAACCATCGGCTTCGGCGAGCCCGGCGCGCCGGCGCAGCGGGCTGCGGTCGGCAACATCGGGCCGATGGCGCAGCTGTGCGACATCAGCGTGCACGTCGTCGATGGCCTGGTGCATATCGAGATCGAACCGCAGCCGCGCGGCGCCGGCGAGCGCTCGCCGACCGTGGTCGCGCAGGCCATGATCGCGCGCGTCGCCGCCAGCGAGGATCTCGAGGATTTCCACCAGCGCGTGGCCGAACAGGTGCGCGCGCTGACCGGCTACGACCGGGTCATGGTCTACCGCTTCCGCCACGACGGCGCCGGCGAGGTGATCGCCGAATCGCGCGACTCCGCCCTGGCCGCCTACCTGGGCCTGCGCTACCCGGCCTCCGACATCCCCGTGCAGGCGCGCGCGCTGTACCTGCGCAGCCGCATCCGGGTGATTCCCGATGCCCGCTACACCCCGGTGCCGGTGCTGCCCGACCGCGACGAGGCCGGCGCGCCGCTCGACCTCGGCCAGCTGGCGCTGCGCAGCGTCTCGCCGGTGCATCTGGAATACCTGGCGAACATGGGCGTGGCGGCATCGATGTCGCTGTCGATCATTTCCGGCGGCCGCCTGTGGGGACTGATCGCCTGTCACCACCGCACGCCGCGCGCAGTGCCGCCGGGCGTGCGCGCCGCCGCAGACCTGTTCGGCCTGTTCGTGTCGATGCGGGTGGCCGCGCGCGAGCAGAAGGCCGCGTTCGCGCTCGAGGAACACGCCCGCGCCGTCCGCGACACCCTGGCCCAGCGCCTGGATGCCAGCGCGCAGCCGCGCGAGACATTGGCCAACGAGCTGGAACTGGTCGCCCGTGTCATCGACAGCGACGGCGTCGGCCTGGTGCAGTCCGGCCAGTGGCATACCGCCGGTCGTGCCCCCGATGCCGCGCACCTGCCTGGCCTGCTGGCCTGGGCCGCCAATGCCGAGGCCGGCGATCATGGCGTGGTCGGCACCGAGCGTGCGCGCGACTGGTGCGACGCGGACGCCGACGCCGAAGGCCTGGCCGGCGTGCTGGCGCTGCCGCTCGATCCGTTCCGGCGCGAGTGGCTGCTCTTCTTCCGCTGCGAACAGATCGAGGACGTGCGCTGGGCCGGCAGCCCCGACACGCCGCTGCAGATCGACGAACGCGGCGACCGCATCGGCCCGCGCACCAGCTTCACCGCCTGGCACCAGACCGTGCGCGGCTGCGCAGAACCATGGCGCGACGCCGACCGCCGCATCGCCGCGCGCCTGCACCTGATGCTGCGCGCACGCTACCGCCGCAATGCACCGCTGCAGACCGTGGCCAGCGATCTGCAGGCCCGGCGCACGCGCCTGGACGTGCGCGAGCAGCAGACGCGCCTGCTGCAGCTCTCCGAACTGCTGGCCGGCATGGTCCACGTCGCCCCGCAACAGGCGGCGCAACTGTCGGAGCGCATCAACCTGCTGGAATCGGAGCTGCAGGCGCTGATCAGGGCGGCCGGGGTGGCGGAGGGCTGAGGCGCGTTGCCGGCCGTCGTGCCGCATTCCGTGCCGTTTCCGCCGCCGCCCGTGCGGCGACGAACGTCAGGCAGCCGCCTTCCTCAACCGTGCGCTGATCGCGGGCGATGACCGGGCCGCATACCCGATTTCCCGGGTGTCCTACTGCAACGCTGGAGCCGTATAGGCCGGCAGTTCGTGTTCGTCGCTGGACAGCAGGCGAAGGAATGCGGGATGCAGGAACAGCTTCTCCTTGCCTGCGCGTTGTTCGCGCAGCACGCCGATGTCCACCAGCTCCTTCAAGTGGCGCGCCGCGGTCTGCCGTGTCACGCCGGTGCTGTCGATGACGTTCTGGATACGGCAGTAGGGCTGGTTGAAGATGGTCTCGACCAGCTCGCGGCTGTAGATCTTGGGTGCTTTTTCCCGCACATGGTCGCGCGCGTGCTGTTCCAGGGCGCGGATCCCGTGGATCTTGGCAGTGGTCCAGGCGGCGGTCTCCGCCACCGCGGTCAGCATGTAGTCGATCCACGGTTGCCAGGCGCCCTCCCGGGTGACGTCCAGCAGCAGCCGGTAGTAATCGCTGCGGTGGGCAATGAGATAGCGCGACAGATACAGCACGGGCTGGTCCAGCAGGCCCTGTTCGACCAGCATCAGCAGGTTCAGGACGCGTCCGGTGCGGCCGTTGCCGTCGGTGAACGGGTGGATCGCCTCGAACTGGTAATGCGCCACCGCCATCCGGATCAACGGATCGATGTCGGTGTGATCGTGGATGAAGCGTTCCCAGTTGCCGAGTTTGTCGCGCAGCCTGGTTTCGCCGGCAGGCGGGGTGTAGACGACCTGTCGGGTCTGCTGGTTGAGCAGCGCGGTTCCCGGCACGCGGCGGATCTGCATCTGCACAGCCTTGATCCGGCTGCAGACGACGATCGCGGTGTCGGTACACAGCGGGCGCTGGCGCAACGACTGGAAGCCCTCGTGCAGCGCACTGCGATAGCGCAGGGCTTCCTTCGTGGCCGGGTTCTGCGCACGCTCCTGGTCGCCCGCGAAGCGGAACAGGTCATCCGTCGTGGTCACGATGTTCTCGATTTCCGAACTGGCCTGTGCTTCCAGGATCGGAATGGTGTTGATGAGAACGGTCGGATTGGGAAGCAGGGCGGTGGCCTGCTTGAGTTCGGCGATCGCGGCGCGCGCGCCGATGCAGGTTTTCAGCAGGCCGCGCGATTCGATGTCGGCTGCGGGAGGCAGCAGGGGAAGTGCGTCGTAGGGCAGTGCCGGATCAAACGGGGGCGCGACATCCATGCCTGCATCACCTCATGTTCGATGAGTCGACATGATGGCAAAACATGGTAAAAAAAGTCAATTTTACTTACATGAATATCTGTTCAGGCCGCAGCGCGACGCTGCGGCTACCACACCACCTCGGCCATCGTGCAGTTCAGGCCCGAGCCGATGCCGAGCAGCGCGATGCGGTCGCCCTTCTTCAGCTTGCCCAGTTCCTTCAACTTGCTCAGCACGATCGGCACGCTGGCCGGGCCGATGTTGCCGTGCTCACCGAAGATGGTCATCACCTTCTTCGGGT
>JAFAFY010000402.1 GCA_023423235.1 Pseudomonadota bacterium | reverse complement strand
ACCTTGCCCGGCATGATCGAAGAGCCCGGCTGCAGCGCCGGCAGTTCGATCTCGCCCAAGCCGGCCAGCGGCCCCGAGTTCATCCAGCGCAGGTCGTTGGAGATTTTCATCAGCGCCTCCGCCAGCGCATTGAGCTGACCGGACAGCTCCACCAGGTCGTCCTGCGCCGCCAGCCCTTCGAACTTGTCCGAAGCCGGTTCGAACCGCGTCTTTGTCCTCGCGGACAAGGCCTTGGCCACGCGCGCACCGAAGCGCGGATCCGCGTTGATGCCCGTGCCGATGGCGGTACCACCGATGGGTAGGCGGCGAATGCGCTTCAGCGTATCGGTCAGGCGTTCCTTCGCAGACGCGAGCTGCGAAGACCACGCACCGAATTCCTGCGCGAAGGTCAACGGCATCGCGTCCATCAGGTGGGTGCGGCCGGTCTTGACCACCTTCGCCAGCGACTTGCCGCGGCGGTCGATGGTGCGGCGCAGGTGCTTGAGCGCCGGCAGCAAGTCCTCGACGACGGCAAGCTGGGCCGAAACCCGGATCGCGGTCGGCACCACGTCGTTGGAGCTCTGGCCCAGGTTGACGTGGTCGTTGGGGTGAACCTTGCGGGTCGCGGTCGAGGCCAGCGTGGCGATGACCTCGTTGGCGTTCATGTTCGACGAGGTGCCCGAGCCGGTCTGATAGATGTCGACCGGGAACTGGGCGTCGTACTCACCTTCCGCGACCTTCAGCGCGGCGCTGCGGATCGCCTTGGCGGCGGTGGCCGGCAGCAGCCCGAGATCGGCGTTGACCTCGGCCGCGGCGGCCTTGACCAGGCCCAGCGCACGGATGAAGCCACGCGGCATCGGCTGGCCGGAGACCGGGAAATTCTGCACCGCGCGCTGGGTCTGCGCGCCCCACAGGGCGTCGGCGGGGACCTGCAGCTCGCCCATGCTGTCATGTTCGATGCGGAACGCGTCTTGCGCGGATTTGCTCATCTGTTTGTGCTCCGTGGGATGCAATGGGAGGCTGGCGACATCGCTGGCGGGCGTGGTCAGGATACGCGAGTGGCCGGATGCGCCCGGGCGCGGCGCGGCAGGCAGCGGGCGCGCGCGCTAAAATCGCCGGCTCGCCCGCCCGCACCCCACGCCCGCCATGACCGACGCCCCGAAGACCGAAGCCGCCCTGCTCGCCCTGTCCCCGCTCGACGGCCGCTACGCCGCCAAGGTCGATGCGCTGCGGCCGATCTTCTCCGAATACGGCCTGATCCGCGCCCGGGTGAAGGTGGAGATCGAATGGCTGATCGCGCTGGCCGACGAACCGGGCATCGTCGAGCTGCCGGCGTTCGACGCCGACGCGCGTGCCCGGCTGCAGGCGCTGGCCGAGGGCTTCTCGGTCGCCGACGCCGCCCGGGTGAAGGCGATCGAACGCACCACCAACCATGACGTCAAGGCGGTCGAGTATTTCATCAAGGAACGGCTCAAGGACGATGCCGCGCTGGCGCCGGCGCTGGAGTTCGTGCATTTCGCCTGCACCAGCGAGGACATCAACAACCTGTCCTATGCGCTGATGCTGCGCCAGGCCCGCCAGGACGTGCTGCTGCCCGCGCTCGACGCGCTGGTGCATGCGCTGCGCACGATGGCCCACGACCACGCCGCGCTGCCGCTGCTCTCACGCACCCACGGCCAGACCGCCTCGCCGACCACCGTCGGCAAGGAGATCGCCAACGTGGTGGCGCGCCTGCAGCGCCAGCGCCAGCAATTGGCCGAGGTCGCGGTGACCGGCAAGATCAACGGCGCGGTGGGCAACTACAACGCGCATGTGGTGGCCTACCCGGATGTCGACTGGCCGGCGTTCGCGCAGCGCTTCGTCGAGTCGCTGGGCATCGAGTTCAATCCCTTCACCACCCAGATCGAGCCGCACGACTGCGTGGCCGAGATCAGCGACGTGCTCAAGCGCAGCAACACCATCGGCATCGACCTGTGCCGCGACATCTGGGGTTACATCTCGCTGGGCTACTTCAGGCAGGCGCTGAAGGAAGGCGAGGTCGGCAGCTCGACGATGCCGCACAAGGTCAACCCGATCGATTTCGAGAACGCCGAGGGCAACTTCGGCATCGCCAATGCCCTGTTCGAGCATTTCGCCGCCAAGCTGCCGGTCAGCCGCTGGCAGCGCGACCTCACCGACTCCACCGTGCTGCGCGCGCTCGGCACCGCATTCGGCCATACCCTGGTGTCGCTGGATGCGCTGCAGCGCGGACTGGGCAAGCTCAGCGCCAACCCCGAGCGGCTGGCTGCCGACCTCGACGCATCCTGGGAGGTGCTGGCCGAGGCCGTGCAGACGGTGATGCGCCGCCACGGCCTGCCCAACCCCTATGAGCAACTCAAGGCGCTGACCCGCGGCCAGGGCATCACCGCCGCGTCGATGCAGGCCTTCGTCGATGGCCTGGACCTGCCCGACGCCGACAAGGCGCGGCTGCGCGACCTGGTGCCCGGCCGCTACACCGGCCTGGCCGAGCGGCTGGCGCGGGAAATCTGAAGCGCGGCGCGACCGCACTCTCCCCGACCGTGGCGATGCAACCGGAACGCGGTTTGCCGGGCGGATTCAATGCCGGAGTGCTCGTGCGGTACCGCGCTCCGGTCAGCAGACCCGCGACGTCCCTGGATCATTGAAGCACCGTCGCCCCCGCGCAGGCGGGGATTCCAGCGACTTCACGGCCGCGGGCAGCAGAGCGCAGAGCCGCCATGCAACTTTTCACCTGCGACTGCGGGCGCTGCCGTTGGCGCGCCCCACATACGCTTGCGACACCGCCTCCACGCGCCCTCGGGCAGGCTTGCTGCAATTCCTGCGGAGCGCCCGCCATGCTGCAGCTCGCGATGCATCGACATCCTCGATCACGCATCCGTTTTCCGGCCCAGCGACCCGTCGCCGGCCTGCTGGTCCTGGCGCTGGCCGCATGCGGCGGCGCCGGGAACACCGACAGCCAGCGTGGCGGCAGCGCGCAGGATCCGGCCGAAGCCACCGATCAGGTGCTCTCGGCCACCACCGGCGGTGAACTGGTCGACCCGGCCAGCGGCGCACTGTGCACCGGCAACGACGTGCGCATCACCCGCGACGACTTCCACATCGTGCTCGACGGCGACTGCGGGGCCGTCGTGATCAGCGCATCCCGCGGCGCGCTCGACGTCGGCAACGCCGCGTCGCTGCAGGTCGAGGGCAGCAACGTCACCGTGCGCAACAGCAAGGTCGGCGATGTCGAGGTCGGCGGCCGCGACAACACCTTGAACCTGACCGAGGCCGGCAATGTGCGCATCGCCGGCGACAGCAACCGCGTGCTCGCACGGCATGTCGACTCGGTCGAGTTCACCGGTGCCAGCAACACCATCGATCCGGGCAACACGCCCCCGGTCGACGACAACGGCCGCGACAACCAGGTGCTGTGAGCGACGCGGCTCCGCGCATGGGTGCGCCGGGGCCGACGCCGCGCGATTGGACACACGGTCCGCGGACCCGCCGCGTGCCGGTGCGGCCGAAACCCGGTTCCCAGCCCACGCCTGCAGACAAGCCCCCCACCCCGGACACCCCATGCGCCTGCTGCTGAATATCGATGTGGACGATCTCGACGCCGCGCGCCGCTTCTACGTCGAGGCCTTCGGCCTGGCGCCGGGACGCCGGCTCGGCAAGGGCGCGCTGGAACTGCTGGGCGCCGGGGTGCCGCTGTTCCTGCTGGCGAATCCGGCCGGCAGCATCGCCGCGGGCGATTCCGCGCGCGACTATCGGCGTCACTGGACGCCCTTGCATGTGGATGTCGTGGTCGACGACCTGGACGCGGCATTGGCCCGCGCACGTGGCGCCGGCGCCATCCAGGAAGGCGGCGTGCGCGAGGTGGCCTACGGCCGGATCGTGCAGCTGGCCGACCCGTTCGGCCATGGCTGGTGCCTGATCGTCTTCAATGCCGTGGGTTACGACGCCCTGGCCGGGGACTGATGCCCGCAGCGTCCGCGCCTGTCCACCGGATGATCGCGCAGGGCGGCACGTCTTCCACGCCGCAACGCGATCCTGCCGCGGGAAATCCGGTTAGGCTTTGCACATGAGCACACTCCCCTTCGAAATCGACGCCGGCGACCGCGGCCCGCTGGGCATGCCACCGGCCGAATTCCTGCGCGATTACTGGCAGAAACGCCCGCTGTTGATCCGCAACGCCTTCCCCGGCTTCGAGGCGCCGCTGCAGCCCGAGGACCTGGCCGGACTGGCCTGCGAGGAATTCGCCCTCGCCCGCCTGATCCGCCACGACCGCGCCAGCGACGGCTGGCAGGTGGCGACCGGCCCGTTCGACGAGGCCCTGTTCCCGGGCCTGGGCGACCACGACTGGACCCTGCTGGTGCAGGACGTCGACAAGTGGGACGCCGACGTCGCCGCGCTGCTGCCGCATTTCGCGTTCCTGCCACGCTGGCGGATCGACGATGTGATGGTCAGTTTCGCTGCGACCGGCGGCTCGGTCGGCGCCCACGTCGACCAGTACGACGTGTTCCTGCTGCAGGGCCTGGGCCACCGCCGCTGGCAGATCGACGCTTCCGCGGCGATGGGCCGCGGCGTGCCGCCGCAGGACTTCCGCGACGATGTCGAGCTCAAGCTGCTGCGCACCTTCACCCCTACCCATGACTGGGTCCTGGGCCCGGGCGACATGCTGTACCTGCCGCCGATGATGCCGCACCACGGCGTGGCCGAGGACCCCTGCCTGACGTTCTCGGTGGGCATGCGCGCACCGTCGGCGGCCGAGTTGATGGGCGACTACATCGACACCCTGGCTGCCGAGGCCGACGATTCGATCCGCTACCACGACGAGAGCCTGGCCGTGCCCGCCGATCCCAACGAGATCGACGCCGAGGCGATGGCGCGGGTGGTCGAGGCGCTGAACGTGATGCGCATGAACGATCCCGATCGCCTGGGCGACTGGTTCGGCCGCTTCATCACCGGCTACCGCAATGCGCAGCAGGTGATGGCCGGCGACCCGCCACCGCCACGGATCGAACTGGAATGGCTGCTGTCGCACGGCCAGGCCGCGCTGCTGCGCAACCCGTTCACGCGCATGGCCTGGCGCCGCGCGCGCAAGGGCGCGCGGCTGTTCGTCTCCGGCGTCGACCTGGCCCTGCCGATCCGCGACGCGCGCGCACTGGCTGCCGCCGCGCAGATCGACGGCGACGCCTATGCCGCCCTGTCCCCGGCCGGCCGCGACGCGGTGATCGAACTGCTGGCCCAGGGCCACTACTCGCTGTACACCGGCGAAGACGACCCGGCATGACCGCGCCCGCCGCCGGTTTCAGCGTCGCCACCGTCGACGATGCCGCCAGCCAGGCCGCAGCGCACGCCGTTCGCGACGCGGTGTTCGTCGG
>JAFAFY010000357.1 GCA_023423235.1 Pseudomonadota bacterium | reverse complement strand
AGGTAGATCGACACCGTCAGCGCCAGCGGGAACAGCAGCTGGGTCAGGTCGGCGGCGATCGGCAGCTGCACCGGCGGGCCCGGCAGCACTTCGTCGGGCTGCAGCCGCGCCCATTTCAGCATCGCGTGCACCACCAGCGCGGCGGTGCCGAACACGGTGATCTCGCCGAAGGTGTCGAAGCCGCGAAAATCCACCAGGATCACGTTGACCACGTTGCGGCCGTAGGCCTCGGGCAGCGAGCGCACCAGCATCTCGCCGGACATGGTGTCGGTCGGAGTCACCATCATCGCGTAGGCCAGGCAGGCCAGGCCGCCGCCGGCGGCCAGCGACAGCACCACGTCGCGGATCTTGCGCAGCCGCCCGCGCGCCGAGCGCGACTGCTTGGGCAGGTAGTTGAGCGCCATCATCATCAGCGCGATGGTCACCATCTCCACCAGGATCTGGGTCAGCGCCAGGTCCGGCGCCGACAGGTAGACGAACATCAGGCTGACCGTCAGCCCCACCGCGCCGATGACGATCAGCGCGGTCAGGCGCTTGCCGTGCACGATCACCGTTCCGATCGACGTGATTACCAGCAACAGCCACAGCATCCAGCCGATCAGCGACATCGGCTGCGGGCCCGGCGCTTCGGCCAGGTCCTGCATGAAGTTGCCCAGCATCGGCCAGCCGGCCAGCAGCAGGGCCACGATCAGCAGCCAGAACAGGCTGCGCTGCAGGCTGCCGTTGGCGACGCGCTCGTTGAAGCGCCGGGCCAGCGAGAACAGGCGCTCGACATTGACCTGGAACAGCCGTCGCCCCTGGGAGTGGGTGACGATGGCATGGAAGTCCAGCAGCCGGCGCAGGCCCGAATACAGCGCGATGCCCAGCACCACGCTGGCGAAGCTCATCAGCAGCGGCAGGTTGACGCCGTGCCAGACGGCCAGGTTGAAGTCGGGCGTGAAACCGAGCGTGCCGAGCGCGACCAGTCGCAGCGTGGGTTCGATGGTCCAGGCCGGGGCGATGCCCACCACCAGGCACAGCACCGCCAGCACGCCGACCGGGATGCGCATCCAGCGCGGCGGCTCGTGCGGCACCACGTCGATCGCGCGCGGGCCGTTGCCGAAGAACGTGTCATGCACGAAGCGCAGGCTGTAGGCGATGCCGAACACGCCGGCCAGCAGCGCCGCGCCGCTGATCGCCAGCCGCATCATGTCGTGGCCGTTGATCTCCAGCGCCTCGGCGAAGAACATCTCTTTCGACAGAAAGCCGTTGAGCAGCGGGATGCCGGCCATCGCCAGCGAGGCGATGATCGCCAGCGCGCTGGTGTAGGGCATGTAGCGGCGCAGGTTGCCGAGCCGGCGCATGTCGCGGGTTCCAGTCTCGTGGTCGATGATGCCCGCGGCCATGAACAGCGAGGCCTTGAAGGTGGCGTGGTTCATGATGTGGAACAGCGCCGCCACCACCGCCATGTCGGTCGACAGGCCGAACAGCAGTGTGATCAGGCCGAGGTGGGAGATCGTCGAGTACGCCAGCAGGCCCTTGATGTCGTGCTGGAAGATCGCGTTCCACGCGCCCAGCACCAGGGTGATCGCGCCGACGCTGCTGACGATGTAGAAGAACAGGTCCGTGCCCGCCAGCGCCGGATGCAGCCGCGCCAGCAGGAACACGCCGGCCTTGACCATCGTCGCCGAGTGCAGGTACGCCGACACCGGCGTGGGCGCGGCCATCGCATGCGGCAGCCAGAAGTGGAACGGGAACTGCGCGCTCTTGGTGAACACGCCGATCAGGATCAGCGCCAGCGCCGCGGGATACAGATGGCTGGCGCGGATCGCATCGCCCGCCGCCAGCACCGCGTCGAGGTCGTAGCTGCCGACGATGCGGCCGATCAGCAGCACGCCGCCCAGCAGCGCCAGCCCGCCCGCGCCGGTGATGGTCAGGGCCATGCGCGCGCCCTGGCGCGCATCCTGGCGCTGCGACCAGAAGCCGATCAGCAGGAACGAGGTGATCGAGGTCAGTTCCCAGAACACCGCCAGCAGCAGCAGGTTGCCGGCGGTGACCATGCCCAGCATCGCGCCCATGAACAGCAGCAGGTAGGTGAAGAAGCGCGGCGCGCTGTCCTTGGCCGAGAGGTAGTAGTGCGCGTACAGCACCACCAGGCCGCCGATGCCCAGGATCAGCGCCGCGAACACCCAGGCCAGCCCGTCCATGCGCAGGCTGAAGTCCAGTCCGGCCTCGGGAATCCAGGTGTAGACCACCTTGGGCACCGCGCCGTCGTAGACCTCGAACCCGAGCATCGCCAGGATCACCAGGCCCGCCAACGGCACGCAGCCGGCCAGCCAGGCGGTGGTGCGGCGGGAGACGCCGCGCGACAGCGCAACGACCAGTGCCAGCACGAAAGGCAGGGCCAGGAGGAGTTCGAGCATCGGGGTCCTTGTGGAGGAGGGTCGGCGAGCGCCGGCGGTCACGCAAGGCCGGACAGTTTAACCGATGAATGTGACTGCGGCGTCGTAGGCGCGGCATGTCGGCGACAGGCGCGCCAGGTATTGCCGCGTCGCGCTGTCGCACAAGTGCGGCGATGGCGGCGTGCCGGCGCCATGCAGCGGACGCGCGGCGCGCCCGCGTCACTACGCAGGCGTGCGCACCACCAGGGTATCGGCGCGCACGGTCTCGAGCACGCGCTGGGCCTGGCTGCCCAGCAGGATTTCCGACAGCGCGCTGCGCCCGCGATTGCCCAGCACCACCAGATCGGCGCGGTCGCTGTCGACCATCGCCTGCAGCAGCCGCGCCGGTTCGGCCGGTTCGACCACGACCTCCAGCCGCTCGCGCACCTGCGCCGGCAACTGCAAGGCGTCGAGCTGCGCGCGGGCCTCGTCCTGCGCCTCGCTGCGCAGCGCGCTGGTCGCATCCGCGCGCGACTGGGCATCGTCGATCATGCCGGTCCGGCCCGCGTCCGTGGCGTGCACCAGGGTGAAGCTGGCGGCGTCGCCGAACAGCGCCGCCGCGGTTTCCAGCGCCTGTCCCGCAGCCGCCGAGAAATCGCTGGCCACCGCGATGTCGCGATAGGGCGCGCGCGCCGGGTCGTGCACCACCAGCACCGGCACGCTGGCATGGCGCGCCAGCCAGGCGATGGTCGAGCCCAGCACCAGCGGCTGGAACGCACCGGCGCGTGCCACGCCGGTGACGATCAACCCGCAGCCCGCGGCCTGCGCCGCCGCCTCGATCGCCGGGCCCACCTTGCCGCTGGTGACCTGGACCTCGAACGGCACGCCGGTCGCTTCCAGGTCGCGATGCAGCCAGCGCTCGGCCTGGCGCGCGGCTGAGTCGCGGCTCGCCCACGCGGGCGCCTGCAGCAGTTCCTCGACGATGGTCAGTTCGCTTTCCGACGGCGCCACGGTCAGCACCAGCAGCCGCGCCTGCCATTGCCGCGCCAGCAGCACCGCGCGGTCGCGTGCGCGGTCGCAGCGCGCACTCAGGTCGGTGGCCAGCAGGATGGTCTTGGGCGGCGACGATGCGGCGCGGTCGGGAGATGTCGACATGGGCGAAGTCTCGTGGGCGGCGTGCGATAGGTGGAAGCCCGAGTCTACCTGCGGCTCCCGTCGGTCGCAGTCCTGCGCGCGGCGGCGCAGACGATGGCGCGCGCAGGTACCGGTGCTGCCGGCGATCCCCGTATCCTTGCGCGATGTCCGCGACGCCGCCGCACTCCGCCATCGACTGTGCCTTCGGCGTGCGCGAGCCCGCGTCGCGCCGCGCACTGGTGTTCGGCGGCAGCGGTGCGATCGGCGCGGCCCTGCTTGCGCGCCTGCAGGCCGCCGGCTGGCAGGTCGACGCCCTGACCCGCGATTCGCGTCCCGCACAGCCCGGCCTACGCTGGCTGCGCGGCGAGTTCGCGGCGTTGCCGGCCTTGCCCGCGCGCTGCGATGCGATCTTCAGCTGCGGCCCGCTGGATCTGTTCTCGCACTGGTACGCGGCCGCGTCGATCGCCTGTCCGCGCGTGGTCGCGTTCGGTTCGACCAGCGATGCGACCAAGCGCGACGCCGACGACCCGGGCGAGCGCGAACTGGCCGCGCGCCTGGCGGCATCGTCGGCGCGGGTGCTGCAGGCGGCGGCCGACCGCGGCGCACGCGCCACGCTGCTGCGGCCTACCCTGATCTATGGCAGCGGCCGCGACCAGAACCTCAGCCGCATCGCGGCGCTGGCGCGGCGCAGCGGCTGGTTCGTGCTGCCCTCGGATGCGCGCGGCCTGCGCCAGCCGGTGCATGTCGACGACCTCGCGGATGCCGCGCTGGCCGTGGCTGATGTCGAGGCGACGGCCGGGCGCGAGTTCGCGCTGCCGGGCGGCGAGACGCTGCCGTATCGCGAGATGTTGGCGCGCACCCTGGCCGCGCTGGACCCCGCGCCGCGCCTGCTGTTGCTGCCGCCGCCGCTGTTCTCGGCCGCGCTGGCCCTGGCGCGCGCCGCCGGCCGCCTGCAGGGCCTGCCGGCAGGCGCAGTGGCGCGGATGCGCGAGGACCTGGTGTTCGACGCCACGCCGGCGCGCACCGCGTTCGGCTATGCGCCGCGCGGATTCGCGCCCGATGCAGCGATGTTTGCCCGAAACTAGATGCCGTCTCCCGCAACGCGGGAGACGCCAGCGTCGATCTATCGCTTGCGGGAGAGGGAGACCGTCCGCGGCGCGGACGGAGGTTGAGGGTGCGTCCGTGCCGCGACAGCGTCGCGCGTTTCTCCAGGCAGTCGCGCCGCTTGCGAATCGTCGGGTCGCGCATGCCAGAGGCCCGGGCGCAGCGCCCGCGGTGCCCACGGATGGTAGGAAGGCATCAGCGCCCGAACAGCACCTCGCGTGTCCTGGGCAGGCGCGGCCGGCTTCCGCTCACGGCCCTGCCATCGGCTCCTCGACCAGCCGCCGCGACTTGCTGAGCGCGCGCAGCGCGATCGCCAGCACGCCGCCCAGCACCATCGCGCCACCGACGTACAGCCGCGGTCCGGGCCGGTCGCCCCAGAACGCGATGCCCAGGGCGACCGCCAGCACCGGCACCAGCAGCAGCCATGGCGTGACCTGCGCCACCGGGTAGCGGCGCATCAGCACGTAGTACATGCCGTGGCCGAACAGCGAGGAGACAAAGGCCGCGTAGGCCGCGCCGCCCCAGCCCGCCCAGCCGGCGGCGGACAGGCGCGCAAGCGCGCCGGGCTCGAACGCCAGGCTCAGGCCCAGCAGCGGCAGCACGCTCAGCACCGCGGTCCAGCCCTGCATGTTCCAGACATCCACGCCGCGCAGCGGCTTCATCAGCACCGTGCCGATCGCCAGCATCAGCGCCGAGGCCAGCATCGTCAGCAGCGCGGCCGGGTGCGCGAGTACGGCCGGGTCCAGGCCCAGCACCAGCACGCCGCAGAAGCTGATCGCGATCGCCAGGCCGGTGCGCCAGGCGAAGCGCTCGCCCAGCACCAGCCACGCCAGGATCGCGGTCATCGGGATGTAGACCTGCATGACGATTGCCGGCGACGACAGGTCACCTGACAGCTTCAGGGCGAGGAAGCTCAGGCCGAAATGCAGCACGCCGATGCACAGGCACACCGCGATCAACCGCGGCCACTGCCCTGGCGCCGGCGGACGCAGCAGCCACAGCAGCGGCAGCGCCAGCATCGCAAAGCGCACCGCGGTGAACAGGAACGGCGGAATCTCGCGCAGCGCATGCGCCGAGACCAGGAAATTCAGGGCCCAGGCCAGGCAGACCACCAGGACCAGCAGCAGATCGCGCGGCGACACGGCAACACCAGGAAGCGGGCGCGCAAGCATCGCACGCCCGCATGCCGCCGCCCCGTGCCGGAATGCACGGCCGCCCGTGCTACCAGTGCCAGCCGAGCCTGCGGTAGAGCTTGGACAGCACCCAGGCCGGACCGATCAGCAGGTACACCAGGTCGGTCAGGAAGCTCGGTTTCCGGCCTTCGAACTTGTGGCCGACGAACTGCGCGATCCACGCCACGACGAACACCGCGACCGCCAGCCACAGCAGCGTCCGGGTGCCGAGCGTGCGCTGCAGCCACCAGGTCAGCGTGGCCATCGCCACGAATACCGCCAGCATGCCCAGGCCCAGCGGGCGCGAGGCGCGGTAGTAGAACAGCCAGGCGCCGAACATCGCCAGCCCGGCCCAGATGCCGGGCTTGAACGGACCGGGCGGGATGCACCACAGCAGTGCGATCACCGTCCACAGGATCGCCGGCACGGCGAACACATGGACCCACTGGTTGGTGTCGTTGCGGTGGTCGCCGGAATAACTGGCGAACCAGCGGTCGATCGGACGTGCCCGGGTATCGCCGTGTATCGCGTCCATCCGCCCCTCCCGAGGGTCAATGCGCGCCTGAGTTGGAGAATAGCCGCAAAACCAGCACCCCGTTGACGACCAGTGCGATGCCGACCACCGCCGGCAGGTCCGGCGGCTGGCGCAGCGCCCGCCAGCCGATCAACGCGATCCGGGTGACGCCGACGCCCGGGCAGATGCGCGCGCCACGCCAGCGGGGATCGAGTGCATCGCCAGCGACAGGAAATGGAAGGCGATGGCCTGGCCGGCGCGCGCCAGCAGCGACGGTCACAGCCGGATGAAGCCGTCGGACGCCTTCAGCGCGCGGGTGGCCACGCCCCCGGCGACGACCGCGACGCCCACGGAGAGACCGCCGATGTGCATGCCGGCGCCGCCGCGAACGGGCCGGCATCCTCGCATGCGCCGCAGCGAATCACGCCTGCGCGCGCCGCGCGCGGCGTCAGTCGACCGAGATGCCGGCCAGTTTCTGCAGCGCCTCGGCGTAGCGCGCGCGGGTGCGGGCGATGACCTCGGCCGGCAGGTGCGGGCCCGGCGCGGTCTTGTCCCAGTCCAGGGTTTCCAGGTAGTCGCGCACGATCTGCTTGTCGTAGCTCGGCGGGCTGCTGCCGACCTCGTAGGCATCGGCCGGCCAGTAGCGCGACGAGTCCGGCGTCAGCATCTCGTCCATCACGTACAGGCGGCCGTCGCTGTCGGTGCCGAATTCGAACTTGGTGTCGGCCAGGATGATCCCGCGCTCGGCCGCATCCGCGGCGGCGAACGCATACAGGCGCAGGGTGGCGTCGCGCACCTGCTCGGCAAGGTCGGCGCCGATGCTGCGCACCATCGTGTCGAAGTCGATGTTCTCGTCGTGGTCGCCGACCGCGGCCTTGGTCGAGGGCGTGAAGATCGGCTGCGGCAGCTGCTCGGCCTGGCGCAGGCCGCCGGGCAGGGCGATGCCGCTGACCCGCCCGGTGCGCTGGTAATCCTTCCAGCCGCTGCCGATCAGATACCCGCGCGCGATCGCCTCCACCGGCACCGGCCGCAGCTTCTTCGTCACCACCGCGCGCTGGGCGTACAGCGCCGGGTCGACGCCGTCGGGCAGCACGTCGGCCACGGCGATGCCGGTCAGGTGATTGGGCATCAATGCGGCGGTCTTGCCGAACCAGAAGTTGCTGATCTGGCACAGCATCTCGCCCTTGCCGGGGATCGGGTCGGGCAGCACGACGTCGAAAGCACTGAGGCGGTCGCTGGCGACGATCAGCAGATGGTCGCCCTGGCCGCGAGCCGGGGCGGGCAGGCGCGCATCGGGCAGGTCGAACACGTCGCGGACCTTGCCGCGGTGGCGCAGGTGCAGGCCGGGCAGGTTTGCTTCGAGCAGGGTCGTGGACACGGTGGAAATCCAATACGCATCGCAAACGGTCGGCAAGTGTAGTGCGATTGCGCAGCCCGTGCAGGCGGCCCGCGGATGGACGCGCGCGCCGCTGCCCGTGCCCGGCGGGCCGTCTGCCCCTACACTTGCCACCATGCAACGCTGGTACGGAAAACTCCTGGGCTTCATCGCCGGTTGGCTGCTGCTGCGCCATCCCGCCGGTGGCCTGATCGGGTTGATCATCGGCCACGCCTTCGACGCCGGCTGGCTGGCCCCGAAACGCGACAAGCCCTACCACGTGCTGGGGCTGGCGCCGGGCGCCACCCAGGCCGAGGTCGACCAGGCCTACCGGCGGCTGATCACCCAGTACCACCCCGACAAGGTGGCCGGCGCCGC
>JAFAFY010000336.1 GCA_023423235.1 Pseudomonadota bacterium | reverse complement strand
CTGGATGTCTCCGGCCCGCTGCGCACGCATCGCGAGCAGTCGCGCGCGGCCTGGGTGTTCACCTCCGCCACGCTGGCGGTCGACGGCCACTTCGACCACGTCGCCGCGCGCCTCGGCCTGGACGCGCCGCAGACCCTGCTCTCGCCCAGCCCGTTCGACTGGCAGCAGCAGGCGCTGTGCTACCTGCCGCCCGGCCTGCCGCATCCGCAGGCGCCGGGCTACACCGCCGCGATCATCGCCGCGGTGCGCCCGGTCCTCGAAGCCTCGGGCGGACGCGCGTTCCTGCTGTTCGCCTCGCACCGCGCGCTACGCGAGGCCGCGGCGCTGCTGCGCGCCGCCGGCGCGGCCTGCCCGTGGCCGCTGTTCGTACAGGGCGAGGCGCCGCGCCACGTGCTGCTGCAGCAGTTCCGCGAGTCCGGCAACGGCGTGCTGCTGGGCGCGGCGAGTTTCCGCGAGGGCGTCGATGTCGCCGGGGATGCGCTGAGCGTCGTGGTCATCGACAAGCTGCCGTTCGCCGCGCCCGACGACCCGGTGTTCGAGGCCCGGCTCGATGCGATCCGCCGCGCCGGCGGCCAACCGTTCCGCGACGAGCAACTGCCGCAGGCGGTGATCGCGCTCAAGCAGGGCGTGGGCCGGCTGATCCGCACCGAGCGCGATCGCGGCGTGCTGGTGCTGTGCGACCCGCGGCTGGTCGGCAAGGGCTACGGCCGGCGCTTCCTCGACTCGCTGCCGCCGCTGCCGCGCACGCGCGAAGTGGTCGATGTCGCCGCGTTCTTCGCTGCGTCCACGCATGGCGCCAGCGCCGCTGAGGCTGCGACAATCGCCGACGCGACGCCCGATGGCGACGCGCCCCTTCCGTCCACCGACCTCCACCGCCCATGAAGCTGCTCGCGTTCGAGACCGCCACCGAAGCCTGTTCCGTCGCCGTCTGGGACGCGGGCCGCGTGCTCGAGCGTTTCGAGATCGCCCCGCGCCGGCACGCCGAACTCGCCTTGCCATGGGCCGAGGCCTTGCTGGCCGAGGCCGGTCTGGCGCGCAGCCAGCTCGACGCCATCGCGGTCAGTCGCGGCCCCGGCGCGTTCACCGGCGTGCGCCTGGCGATCGCGCTGGCCCAGGGCGTCGCGCTGGGGCTGGACCGGCCCGTGGTCGCGCTGTCGACGCTTGCGGTGCTGGCGATGCGTGGCGCCGAGGCGGCCGGCGACGACGGCCTGGTGCTGGCCGCGATCGACGCGCGCATGGGCGAGGTCTACAGCGCCGCGTTTGCGCTGGAAGTGGCCGGCCCGCGCGCCCTTGATGACGAATGCGTCGGGCCGCCGGATGCCGTGGTGCTGCCGGAACTGCCGCAGGCCTTGGCGACTGCCGCCTGGCGTGGCGTCGGCACCGGCTTCGCTGCGGGCGAGGGCGCCCTGGCGGCACGGCTGGGCACGCGCATGGCCGCCATCGACGCGCAGGCGCTGCCGCACGCCGCCGACCTGGCGCGGCTGGGCGCGGCTGCGTTCGCGCGCGGCGAGGCGGTTCCCGCCGACCGGATCGAACCGGCCTACCTGCGCGACAATGTCGCGCTGACGCTCGCCGAGCAGCAGGCGTTGCGCGCCTCGCGCTGATGCCGCCAGGCGGGAACCACCACCGCAGGCCTGCGGTCCGAGCATCATCGATCAACCGGGAGCCGCGCCGATGACCGCAACACCGCCCCTTGCCAGCAACCGGCGCCCCGGCGTCCCCGCGCGCGTCCGCCGCTGGCTGCGCAGCGAAGGCCTGCCGCTGCTGGTGCTGCTGACCCTGCTGCTGGTCGCGCGTTCGTCGCTGGCCAACCACTACAACGTGCCGAGCGGTTCGATGGAGCCCACCCTGATGCCGGGCGACCGCGTGGTCGTGGACATGCGCGCCTATGGCCTGCGGGTGCCGTTTACCGAACTTGCGCTGGTTCCGGTGGACACGCCCCAGCCCGGCGACGTGGTGGTGTTCAAATCGCCTGCCGATGGCACCCGGCTGATCAAGCGCGTGGTCGCGGTGGCCGGCGACCGGGTCGACCTGCGCGATGGCCGCCTGTCGATCAACGGTGTGCCCCTGGCCAGGGACGCCGCCGGCATGCGCGAGGATTTCGGCGAACGCAGCGCGATGCTGGACCTCGACGCCGGCGGCGGTCCCGACCTGCACGACGTGCTGGTGCCCGAAGGCCAGGTGCTGGTGCTTGGCGATCATCGTGGCGAGAGCTTCGATGGCCGCTACTTCGGTTTCGTGCCGGCGGCGTCGATCTACGGCCAGGCGCGCGGCGTGTTCTGGCGCAGCGGCGACGGCTTCGGCTGGCGTCGGTTGTAGGGCGTCGCAGCCTGCCGCGGAACGCCGGTGCGCTGTCCTGCCGGGCAACGCGGAGACGTGTTTCAGCAGCCCGAAGGCTTGGTCGATCCAGGGGCTTTCAACCCCGTGAAAGCAATGGCGCTCGCTTCCCGTCTTCGCGGCAATGGCAGACAGGAACCGCCTTGCGCGGAAATGTCCTGACGCGCAATGGCTGCAGCCGGCAGTCAGCGGCCCGCCGCGGTCGAGACCGCGTGTAGCGCCTGCCACACTTCGGCGTGGCAGGCATCCGTAGGGCATCGCTCTCGGCCCGCAACCCCGATCTATCCAGCGCGATTGCCATGCACCGCGACGCAGGCAGCAGGCTGGCGCCGCGCTGCGCAGCGGCAATCATGCGCGGCCTCCAGCTTGAAGGCCGCCACATCGCGCAGGGCTCAGCCGCCGCCCAGCGCGTGCACGATCTCCACCCGGTCGCCGTCCTGCAGGCGGGTGTCGGCATGCCGGCCACGCGGCACGATCTCACCGTTGATCTCCACCGCGACCCGGCGCCCGGCCAGGCCCTGTTGCTGCAGCAGGTCGAGTACGGTGGCGGCGTTTTCGAGCGACAGCGCGTCGCCATTGAGCTGGATGTCCATGGCGGTATTGTCGCCGCCCCGCGCGGCGGGTGCACCTGCGCGGGAGCGTCACAAATTTGTCGCACTGCGGCGTGAGTCGCCTGTGGCGCTGTGGAACGATCCACCGCCGTGCGGCGCCGTAGGTCGCTGCAGCCATCGGCGCAATCCTGCCGCCCGCTTTTCTTCGAGGAGAACCCCACGATGTCGTCCTGGCCCGTCCGTGCCGTCCTTGCGAGTGCGCTCGCGTTCGCCGCAACTCCCGCACTTGCCGCCGAGTCCTTCTCCAGGACCGTGTTCTTCGGCGACAGCCTTACCGATTCGGGCCACTTCCGTCCGGTGCTGGTGCAGGTGATCGGCCCGCAGGGCGCGATCCTCGGGCGCTTCACCACCAATCCCGGTCTGGTCTGGTCCGAGCACGTGGCCGATCGCTACGGCACCGACGCCACCGCCAACGGCAATGGCCAGGGCGGCGACAACTATGCTGTCGGCGGCGCCCGGATCGCGGTGGACAGCGTCGGCGCGCTCGGCGCCACGCCGTCGCTGGCGACCCAGGTCAACCGCTATCTCACCGCCAATGGCGGCCGCGCGGACGCGAATGCGCTCTACAGCGTGTGGGGCGGCGCCAACGACCTGTTCAGCATTTCCGCAAACCCGGCGCAGGCGCCGCAGATCATCGGCGCGGCGGTCACCGCGCAGGTCGGCATCGTCGGCACCCTGCAGGGCGCCGGCGCGCGCTACGTCATGGTGCCGTCGATCCCCGACATCGGCCTGACCCCGGCCTCGCGCGCCGGCGGCGCGGCGGCGATGGCGCAGGGCACCGCGCTGGCCAAGGCCTACAACGATGCGCTCTACGGCGGCCTCGCCACGCAGGGCCTGCGGGTGATCCCGGTCGATACCTTCCACTTCCTGCAGGAAGTCGTGGCCGACCCGGGGCTGTACGGCTTCGCCAACGTCACCTCGCCGGCCTGCGCGGTGCAGCCGGCACCGGCCGGGGATTCGTCGCTGTTCTGCAATCCCAACTCGCTGGTCACGCCGGCCGCCGCCGATACCTACCTGTTCGCCGATGGCATCCACCCGGCCAGCCGTGCACACGAGCTGATCGCCGACCTGGCCGTGTCGATGATCGACGGCCCGCAGCAGATCGCGGTGCTGCCGCAGTCGGCGGCGATGACCGGTCGCGCGCGCGCCGACCGCGTCGCCCAGCGCCTGTCGTTGCGGCCTGCCGGGGAAGGCAACCGCTGGTGGGTCGACGTGCGCGGCGATTTCCAGCGTTACGACCACGGCGATGCCTACGACGGCGTCGGCCCGGCGGTGACTGCCGGGGTCGACTTCATCCGCGGCAACACCCGTTTCGGCGGATTCCTGGGCTACGGCCGCCAGGGCAACGACTGGGGCCTGCGCCGCGGCAACTGGGACCAGGGCGAGGCCAGCATCGGCGGCTTCGTCGGCTGGCGCGCCGACGGCGGCGCCTGGGTCAACGCCCAGCTCAGCTACACCCGGCTGGATTTCGACATCGACCGCAGCGTGCAGATCGGCCCGGCCACGCGCACGCACCACGGCGATGCCGACGGCAGCAACCTGACCGCGGCACTCAACGCCGGCTGGAACCTTGGCGACGGCCCGCTGCAGCATGGCCCGGTACTGTCGCTGGTCGCCCAGCGCATCGAGGTCGACGGCTTCGCCGAGAGCGACCCCACGCTGTCGAGTTCGCTGGCGTACCCCTCGCAGGATTTCGACTCGCTGATCGGCAGCGCCGGCTGGCAGCTGGCCTACGCCGGAGGCGGCCTGCGCCCGTATGCGCGCCTGACCCTCGACCGCGAGTTCGAGGACGTGCCGGCCGAAGCCTGGGCGCAGTCGCAGTCGTTGCCTTCCACGCTGGCCTACGCCGTGCCCGCGCGAGGCTACGACCGCAGCTACGGCAGCCTGACCCTCGGCGCGCAGACCCAGGTCTCCGGGCTGGAAGCCAACATCGGCACCACGCTCACCGTCGGCCAGAAGGGCGGCCGCCACGCCACCGTGTTCGCGACCCTCGGCGGCGGCTTCTAAAGCCCCGTACGCGCGTTGCCGGCGCCGCCTGCGGCGTTGCCAACGCGCGTGATCGCGGCATAGACTGCAGCCCTGCGCGGGTGTAGTTCAATGGTAGAACTTCAGCTTCCCAAGCTGATAGCGTGGGTTCGATTCCCATCACCCGCTCCAACCTGACACGGCGGCATCATCTTCCGGTGATGCCGCCGTTCTCGTTGCCGGCCTGTGATTCCGCGGCCTGGCGGCCTTGTCCCCCGATGATGCGATGAAGCTTGCGATCCTCTCCCGCAACACCAAGCTCTATTCCACCCGTCGCTTGGTGGAGGCCGCGCGCGTGCGCGGGCACACGGCGCGCGTGCTCGATCCGCTGCGCTGCTACATGCGC
>JAFAFY010000276.1 GCA_023423235.1 Pseudomonadota bacterium | reverse complement strand
TCCAGGTTGCCGCCCGAGACCACGGCGCACTTGCGCTTGCCGGCCACGCGCCGGCCCGCGGCCAGCGCCAGCGCGCCGGCGCCTTCGGCGATCACGTGTTCCTCCAGCGCCAGCCGCACCAGGGTTTCGCGCAGCTCGGCCTCGCGCACGGTCACCAGGTCGTCCAGCAGTCCGGCCAGCAGGCGCCGGGTGATGTGGCCCGGCTCCTTGACGCGCACGCCGTCGGCCAGCGTGACCGCGGGTTCGCGCACGCTGTCGTCGCCGCGCAGCAGCCGCACCATCGCATCCACGCCTTCGACCTGGGCGCCGACGATGCGCACGCCCTGGGACTTCAGCGCCAGCGCCACGCCCGAGGCCAGACCGCCGCCGCCGATCGGCACGATCACCACGTCCGGCGTCAGCGCCGCCGCGATCTCCAGCCCCACCGTGCCCTGGCCGGCGATGACATCGACATCGTCGAAGGCCGACAGCAGGCGGAAGCCGTTCTGCGCCGCCAGGTCCGCGGCAAAGGCCTTGGCCTCGTCGTAGGTATCGCCATGCAGGCGCACCGCCGCGCCCCAGTGGGCGACGCCGGCCACCTTGGTCTCGGGCGCGTTCTTCGGCATGACGGTGATCGCCGGCATGCCCAGCCGGTAGGCGGCCCAGGCCAGGCCCTGGGCGTGGTTGCCGGCCGAGGCGGTGATGACGGTGCGGTCGTCGCCGCGTTCGCGTGCGGCCAGCAGGGCGTTCATCGCGCCGCGCACCTTGTAGGAGCCGGTGCGCTGCAGGTTCTCCAGCTTCAGCCAGCAGCCGAAGCGTTCGGCGTAGTGCATCGGGGTGACATCGAGATACCGGCGCAGCCGCGCCTGCGCCGCCAGCACATCGCTGGCGGTGACATCGGGGCGGCTTACGTCGGAATCGTGCATGGCAGGCTCAGACCACCGTCAGCCAGTCGCCGGCGACGGCTTCCTCGCCGCGCACCACGCGCCGGTACAGCGCGCCCAGTTCGGTGCTGACGGGGTTGCCGTCGTAGCGGCGCTGTTCGATCTCCGATACCGGCGCGACCTCGGCCGCGGTGCCGCAGGCGAACACTTCGTCGGCATCCAGCAGCTCCGCCACGGTGACCGCGCGCGATTCGGCGCCGCTCAGGTGGATCAGGGTGTCGCGGGTGATGCCCGGCAGCGCGTCGCGATGCTCGACCGCGGTGACCCGGCCGTTCTTGACCATGAACACGTTGGCGCCGGTGCATTCGACGACGAAGCCGTCGCGGTCGGTGAACAGCGCCTCGTCGAAGCCGCGCGCCTTGCTCTCGCGCTTGGCCAGGATCGAATTGACATAGGCGCCGCACAGCTTCAGCGGCGGCAGCGAGTCGGCCGGATTGCGCCGCCAGGCGCTGATGCCCAGCCGCGCGCGGGTGCCGTTGAGGTGCACCTGGGTGGCGGTGGTGGCGACCATCAGGTGTTCGGTATGGCCTTCGACGTCCAGGCCGAAACTGCCTTCGCCGAACCACGCCAGCGGGCGGATGTAGGCGTCGCGGTGGCGGTTGGCGCGCAACGTCGCCAGCACCGCACCGGTCGCGACGGCGGGATCGAACGCCATGCCCAGCAGCGAGGCGCCCTTGCGCATGCGCTCCATGTGTTCGGGCAGGCGGAACACCGCCGCGCCGCCATCGGCGGTGGCATAGGCGCGGATGCCCTCGAACACGCCGCTGCCGTAATGCATGGCATGGGTGGTCAGGCCGGCCTGCAGCGCATCGATGTCGTGCAGGTCGCCGTCGAACCAGGCCTGCGGCCTGGGCGCGGCGGCGGCGTCGGAGATGGGGGTGACGGTGGCGGTCATGGGGTTGCAGCCTGCGGGAGAGGAAAGGAATGACGATCAAGCGCGTGCGCGCCGCTGGTCACGTGCATGGCGACATCTCCACCGACAGGCAGTCGTAGAGCTTGGCCAGCTGCCCGCGCAGCGCGCTGTCGGGGCGCTCGCTCTCGACGGTCATGCGCAGGGTCCAGCGGTCGCCGCCGTCGGGCGCGTCGCCTTCCAGCGACACCGCGCGGAAGCCGCGGCGTTCGGTGGTGCCGAGCACCCGGATCAGCGCGCCCTCGGCGCGGCGCAGGGTCATGTCAAGCTGGTAACGCATGGCGGGTGTCCTTGGCGGGGAGCGGAGGCGTGGGAGTTGTCGCCGGCGGCACGATGGCCGCGGCGCCGGTGTCGAGGGTGGCGACCTCGTCGGCATCGAGCATCTGCGCGTTGTTGTGGTTGGGCGGCACCAGCGGCCAGACGTTGGCGGCGGTGTCGATGGCGACGTGCAGCAGCGCCGGGCCGGGCGCATCCAGCAGCGCCTGCAGCGCGTCCTCGACCTGGTCGGCACGGGCGATCGACAGCGCGGTGATGCCGAACGCGCGCGCGACCTCGGCGAAGTCCGGGTTGTCGGACAGGTCGATCTCGGAATAGCGGCGCTCGAAGAACAGCTCCTGCCACTGTCGCACCATGCCCAGGGCCTGGTTGTCGAGCAGGATGATCTTCACCGGCAGGCCGTAGCGGCGCAGCGTGGCCAGCTCCTGCACGTTCATCAGGAACGAACCGTCGCCGCTGACGCAGACCACGCGCCGCGCCGGGTCCTGCAACTGCGCGCCGATCGCCGCCGGCAGGCCGAACCCCATCGCGCCCAGCGCGCCGCTGGTCAGGTGCTTGCGCGGATGGTCGAAGCGCCAGTGCTGCGCCACCCACATCTGGTGCTGGCCGACATCGCAGGCGACCACCGCGTCGGGCGCCAGCTCGGACATGCGCTTGAGCAGCGCCGGCGCGAACACCTTCTCGCCGGGGGCGTCGTAGCGGGCGCCGAACTTGACCCGGCGCTCGCCGCACAGCGTGCGCCAGGCCGCGCGCGCGGCGGCGTGGCGGCCCTCCATCTGCGCCGCGCAAGGCGCCGCCAGGCGCGACAGGCTGGCGGCGACATCGCCGCACACCGCGACATCGGTCGCGCGCAGCTTTCCGATCTCGCAGCCGTCGCCGTCCAGGTGCACGATGCGCGCCAGCGGCGCGAACTCGGCCAGCTTGCCGGTGGCGCGGTCGTCGAAGCGGGCGCCGACCACGATCAGCAGGTCCGACTCCTGCACCGCCAGGTTGGCCGCGCGCGCGCCGTGCATGCCCAGCATGCCCAGGTTGGCCGGGTGCGACGGCGGCAGTGCGCCCAGGCCGCGCAGGGTCAGCAC
>JAFAFY010000271.1 GCA_023423235.1 Pseudomonadota bacterium | reverse complement strand
CCTGGCCGACGCGGGCGCCGCCGCCGTCGTCGGCGCGCGTGGTGACGAACATGTTGCCCAGGAAGTCGCGCACCGCTTCGGCGCGATGCGCGCGCTGGCGTGCCTTCTCCGCCTCCTGCCCGGCCCGTTCGGCCTGTTGCCCGGCCAGAGTCGCCTGCCGGCGGGCCTCGGCGGCCTGCCACAGGGTGGCCCCGATGCCGGTCGCCACGGTCACCGCCAGCAGCGCCGCCGCGGCGACGCCCGCCCTGTTGCGCGCCATGAACTTGCGCACCCGGTAGCCCGCCGTCGGCTTCTCCGCCAGCACCGGCCGGCCATCGAGCCAGCGGCGCAGGTCGTCGGCCAGTGCCTCGGCGGTGGGATAGCGTCGTTCCGGCTCTTCGGACAGGGCCTTGAGCAGCACCCGGTCCAGGTCGTTCCTCAGCGGGACGTAGTGACGGTGATAGGCATCGCCGGCGTGGCGCACCAGCAGCGACGGGCGCGTGGTTTCGGTGCCCTCGGTCGTGGCCTGCGGGGTGCGTCCGGTCAGCAGCCGGTGCAACAGGGCGCCGAGGCCGTAGATGTCGACCGCGGTGCTGGGCGGATCGCCGCGCAGTTGCTCGGGCGCGGCGTAGCCGGGCGTGAGCGCGCGCCACAAGGTCTGCGTGCGTTCGCTTTCGACGTCGGCGAACTGGCCGATGCCGAAATCCAGCAGGCGCACGTGGCCGTCGCCGTCGACCAGCACGTTGGATGGCTTGATGTCGCGGTGGATGACCAGGTTGCGGTGCGCGTACGCGACCGCGCCGCAGACCTGCAGGTGCAGGCGAACGATCGCGTGCGCGTCGAGGGCATGGCGCTCGCACCAGTGGTCGATGCGCTCGCCGTCCACCAGCGGCATCGCCAGCCAGCAGGTGCCGTCGTCGGCCACGCCCGAGTCGATCAGGGCGGTGACGTTGGGATGGTTCAGCCGGGCCAGGATCGTGGCCTCGCGGCGGAACCGCTCACCGCCGGCGGTGCCCATCGCGCCCAGGGTGAGGATCTTCACCGCGGCGTGGCGGCGGGCGAAGCCGTCCTCGCGCCAGGCGCGGTAGACCACGGCCATGCCGCCACGGCCGAGTTCGCTGTCCAGGGTCCAGTCGCCCAGGCGGCTGCCGGCGAGGTTGCCGCGGCCGGTGTCCAGCGCGGTGCTCGGGCGCAGGTGCGCGGCGATGAGCTGGACCAGGCGCCGGCGCACCGGTTCGGGCAGGGGTTCGCCGGCCAGCCAAGCGTCGCGTTCGGCCTCGGGCAGATCCAGCCAGCGGTCGAAGGCGGCGTCGGCGGCCTGCCAGTGGGAAAGTTCTTCGGAATCCATCACCACCCTCACGCGATCCGGCGGCCGCGACTGACAGCCCGTCCTCAGCCGCGCCGGCCTTCCTCGTCGAACAGCGCCTGCAGGAAGGCGCGGGCGCGTTCCCAGTCGCGGTACACGGTGCGTTCGGAGCATTCGAGCAGGCGCGCGATCTCGGAAAACTCCATGCCGGCGAAGTACCGCAGTTCGACCACCTGGCGCCGCTGCGGGCTGATCGCCTCCAGTGCCTCCAGCCCCTGCTCGAGCAGCAGCACGTTGGTCAGGGCCGGTTCGCTGCCGGCGACGTCGTCCTCCAGCGGCACCATCACCTGCCCGCCACCGTGCTTCTCGGTGGCGCGCTGGCGGGCGCGTTCGACGAGGATCCAGCGCATCGCGCGTGCCGCGGCGGCGAAGAAGTGATCGCGGTCCACCACCGCCAGCGGGGAGCCCTGGGTGGTGCGCAGGAACAGCTCGTGCACCAGCACCGTGGGCGTGACGGTGACTTCGTTGCCGGACATGCGCGAGCCGGCGAGGCGACGCAACTCCGGGTACAGCGCCTCGAACACGCGGCCGAGCTGCTCGGGCCGGCCTTCACGTGCCTGCACCAGCAGGCGCGTGATCTCGCCGTCCCTTGTCCCCTGCGTCGCATCCATCGCGGCAACGTAGCAAGTCGGTGGTCGCGCTGCAAACCACGTGTCCTGATGCACCTCATGTGCCGCGGACGCCGTGTGGACAGGAACGCGAAGGCGGGAGTGCCCCGGAAGGGACGGATAAGGGCGCTTCCACGCGCCCTCGACGCTTCGGCCCCTTCCCCCGCGAAACGGGAGAAGGAAAAACTGGTGAATGCCTTGGGCGTGACCCCGTCTTGTGTCGGAGCTAAAGCTCACGCGGCGGCTCGCCGCCGACGATCACCACGTCCGCCGGGCGGCGCGCGAACAGGCCGACGGCGACCACGCCGGGGATCTGGTTGATCTGCGCTTCCAGCGCGACCGGGTCGGTGATCGACAGGCCGTGGATGTCGAGCACCCAGTTGCCGTTGTCGGTCTTGACGCCCTCGCGCCAGACCGGCTGTCCGCCGGTGGTGGCGAGGATCTCGCGGGCCACCAGGCTGCGCGCCATCGGGATCACTTCGACCGGCAACGGGAAGCTGCCCAGCACCGGCACCTGCTTGGCCGAGTCGATGATGCAGACGAAGCGTTCGCTGGCCTCGGCGATGATCTTCTCGCGGGTCAGCGCGGCGCCGCCGCCCTTGATCAGGCGCTTGTGCGGGTCGCACTCGTCGGCGCCGTCGACATACAGCGGC
>JAFAFY010000241.1 GCA_023423235.1 Pseudomonadota bacterium | reverse complement strand
CTCGGGAGAGCGTCGGCGCGTCGCCCGCGACGAGGTGGTCGACCCGCGTCCGGTCTTCCGCGATGGCGCCGGCCCCCCGGTCGGTGTGCGTTTCCTCTCCGGCAAGGCGCGCACGCTGTTCTTCGACCCCGGCTCGGCGGACGCGGATTTGCATACGCTGCTGGAGAATGCATTTCCGCAAAGCGAGGTGTCGGTGTCCTCGGCCACCCGCGACGGGCGCATGAAGCTGGTGCTCGCCGCCAGCGACGTCGATCCGGGCAGCTTCTACCTGTTCGATACGGCCAGCAACCGGGCCACGTTCCTGCTGGCGCGGCAGGACCGGATCGATCCGGCCGCGATGTCGCAGATGCGACCGGTTTCGATGACCGCGCGCGACGGCCTGACCCTGCATGGCCACCTGACCCTGCCCGCAGGCGCCAGCGCGCCGACCGGACTGGCGACGGTGGTCATGCCGCATGGCGGACCGTTCGGTGTCTTCGACCGCTGGGGATTCGATGCCGACGCCCAACTGCTGGCGGCTGCCGGCTATGCGGTGCTGCAGGTGAACTTCCGCGGCTCCGGCAACTACGGTCGCAGCTTCCGGCAGGCAGGCGCCAGGCAGTGGGGCGCCGCCATGCAGGACGACGTGACCGACGCCACGCGCTGGCTGATCGGGCAAGGGATCTCCGATCCCGGGCGCATCTGCATCTATGGCGCCAGCTATGGCGCCTACGCCGCATTGATGGGCGTCGTGCGCGAACCCGAGCTCTACGCCTGCGCGGTGGGCTATGTCGGGGTCTACGATCTGCCGAAGATGCGCGCCGAGGATGCCCGGGTCAGCCGGTCGATGCGCACCTGGAGCGGCGAGTGGGTGGGGACCGACGCTGCGGCGCTGGCGGCAGTCTCGCCGAACCGGCTGGCTGCGCGGATCAGGGTGCCGGTGTTGCTGGCGGCGGGCGGCGCGGACGAGATCGCGCCGATCGAGCACAGCCGGATGATGGAGCGCGCGCTGCGCGAGGCCGGGGTGCCGGTGGAGACGCTGTACTACCCCAACGAAGGACACGGCTTCCACAGCAACGCCAATCGCCAGGCCTACTACGGCAAGCTGCTGGAATTCCTGTCCCGGCATCTCGGCGGCGCAATGGCGGCGGATTGAGCCGGCAGCGCGTGCTTTGCATGTCGGCTTGCCGCCGGCCTACCATGCGGGCTCTTTGCCTGGAGCCGCCCGCCATGTCCCTGCGCCTTGCGCTGTTGCCGCTGTGCCTGCTCACCGCCTTGCCCGCCGCCGCCCAGACCCGCGGCCTCGATGTCCGCGACCTGGTGCAGATGGATCGGGTCTCGGCGCCGCTGCTCAGCGAGGATGGCCGCCTGCTGGTGTTCGCGCAGCGCACGCTGGATTTCGACGCCGGCAAGGCCGAGACCGCGCTCTACGCACGCAACCTGCTGACCCGCGACATGGCGCCGCCGCGCCGGATCACGCCCGAGGGCTGGAACGTGAATTCCGCGGCGCTCTCGCCCGACGGGCAGACGGTGTACTTCCTCAGCGGCAAGAACGGCAGTTCGCAGCTCTACGCGATGCCGGCCACCGGTGGCACGCCGCGGCAGCTGACCGACGTCGCGGTCGACATCGGCAGCTACCAGCTCTCGCCCGACGGCGCGCGCATCGCCTTCAGCGCGGACACCTTCGCCGAGTGCGGCGCGGACCTGGCCTGCACCAGCCAGAAACAGGCCGCGGCCAAGGACGCCAAGACCACCGGCGTGATCTATGACCAGCTGTTCGTGCGCCACTGGGATACCTGGCGCGACGGCACCCGCAGCCGCCTGTTCGTGGCCGAGCTGCCCGCCGCCGGCGCCGCGCCGGTGACGGCCGTGCGCGCGGCCGGGCACGCGCTGGAGGGCGACATTCCGTCCAAGCCGTTCGGCGGCGCCGACGACTACGTCTGGTCGCCCGATGGCCGCAGCCTGGTCGCCAGCGTCAAGGTGGCGGGCGCGGCCGAGCCGTGGTCGACCAACTTCGACCTCTACCGCATCGATGCCAGCGGCGACGCCGCCCCGGTCAACCTGACCGCGGCCAATCCCGCCTGGGACACCGGCCCGGTGTTCAGCGCCGACGGCGCGACGCTGTTCTACCGGGCGATGAAGCGCCCGGGCTTCGAGGCCGACCGCTATGCGCTGATGGCGCTCGACATCGCCAGCGGCCAGGCGCGCGAGATCGCACCGGACTGGGACCGCTCGCCGAGCAGCGTGGTGCCCGCAGCCGACGGCAGCGCGCTGTACGTCGCCGCGCAGGACACCGGCGAATACCCGCTGTTCCGGGTCGAGCTGGCCAGCGGCGAGGTCACCAGGGTACTGGCCGACGGCACCGTGTCGGCGTTCGTCGTCTCCGGCGACACCGTGGCATTGACCCGCAATACCATCGACAGCGGCGACACGCTCTATACCGCCTCGCTGCAGGGGCTGGCGGGTGGCGGCACGCTGCGCCAGATCACCCCGACCGCCGCCGAGCGCCTGCCCGAGGTCGCCTTCGGCGGCTATGAGCAGTTCTCGTTCAAGGGCGCCGGCAACGCCACCGTGTACGGCTACGTGGTCAAACCCTGGAATTACGAGGAAGGCAAGACCTATCCGGTTGCGTTCCTGATCCACGGCGGCCCGCAGGGCAGCTTCGGCAACGGCTGGAGCTACCGGTGGAACCCGCAGACCTACGCCGGGCAGGGCTATGCGGTGGTGATGATCGATTTCCACGGCTCCACCGGCTACGGCCAGGCCTTCACCGATGCCATCAGCGGGGACTGGGGCGACAAGCCGCTGGTCGACCTGCAGAAGGGCTGGGCGGCGGCGCAGGAGCAGTACCCCTTCCTGAACGGCGACCGCGCCTGCGCGCTTGGCGCCAGCTACGGCGGCTACATGGTCAACTGGATCGCCGGCAACTGGAACCAGCCGTGGAAGTGCCTGGTCAACCACAACGGCGTGTTCGACACCCGTTCCATGGGCCTGGTGACCGAGGAGCTGTGGTTCACCGAGTGGGAGTTCGGCGGCACCGTGGCCGACAACCCGCAGGCCTACGAGCGCTTCAACCCGGCGCGCCACATCGACAAGTGGCGCGTGCCCATGCTGGTGGTGGCCGGACAGAACGACTTCCGGGTGCCGATCGACCAGAGCCTGTCGAGCTTCACCGCGCTGCAGCGCCAGGGCATCGAGTCGAAGCTGCTGTACTT
>JAFAFY010000334.1 GCA_023423235.1 Pseudomonadota bacterium | reverse complement strand
GTCACCGTCGCGCCTGCGATCAGGCCGGGCAGGGCTTCGGGCAGCAGTACCCGCGTCACCAGCTGGCGCGTGGTCGCCCCCATCGCCAGCGAGGCCTCGATGATGCCGCGGTCCACCTCGCGCAGCGCGGTTTCCACCAGACGCGCGTAGAACGGCGCCGCGCCGACCACCAGTGGCAGGATCGCGCCGCGCACGCCCAGCGACGTGCCCATGGCCTTCAGGGTCACCGGGATCAGCACGATCATCAGGATGATGAAGGGCACCGAGCGCAGCAGGTTCACCACCAGCGCCAGCGCGCCATACAGCGCGGGGCGCGCGTGCAGCTGGCGCGGGCCGGTCAGGAACAGCAGCACCCCCAGCGGCAGGCCGATCAGCAGCGTGAGCGGCAACGCGCCGCCCAGCATCAGCAGGGTATCGACCGTGGCCTGGCCGATCTCGGCCCACTTGCCGGCATCGAGATTGGGAAACCAGCGGCTGGCGAAGGTGCTCATGCGCGCAGCTCCTCCACCGCGACGCCGGCCGCGGCGAACGCCGCCTGCGCGGCCTCGACATTGCCGCCGCTCAGCGCCAGGGTCAGCTGGCCGTAGGGCAGGTCCTTGATGCGGTCGATGCGCCCGGCCAGGATGGTGTAGTCGATCCCGGTCTCGCGCGCCACCTGGCCCAGCACCGGCTGCCAGGTGCCGGCACCGGTGAAGGTCAGCCGCAGCAGGCGTCCGGGGATCGCCGCGTACTGGGCGTGCTGGTCTGCCTCGTCGATGGCCTCGCTCTCGGCGACGAAACGCCGCGTGGTCGGGTGCTGCGGATGCAGGAACACCTCGCGCACCGGACCCAGCTCCACCAGTTGCCCGGCATCGAGCACCGCCACCCGGTCGCAGACCCGGCGGATGACATCCATCTCGTGGGTGATCAGTACGATGGTCAGCCCCAGCTCGCGGTTGATCCCGTCCAGCAGCTGCAGCACCGAGGCCGTGGTCTGCGGGTCGAGCGCGCTGGTGGCCTCGTCGCACAGCAGGATCTTCGGCCCGGTGGCCAGGGCGCGGGCCACGCCGACGCGCTGTTTCTGCCCGCCCGAAAGCTGCGCCGGGTACTTGTCGCGGTGCGCCTCCAGGCCCACCCGCTGCAGCAGCGCATCGGCGCGTGCCAGCGCCTGCGCCTTCGGCGTACCGGCCAGGCGCAGCGGGAAGGCGATGTTGTCGATGACCGTCTTCGACGACAGCAGGTTGAAGTGCTGGAAGATCATGCCCACCCGTCGCCGCAGCGTGCGCAGGCCGTCGCCGCCGAGCGCATCCAGCGCCTGGCCGTCCACGATCACGCGGCCGGCGGTCGGCGTCTCCAGCCCGTTGATCAGCCGCAGCAGCGTCGATTTGCCCGCGCCCGAATGGCCGATGATGCCGAACACCTCGCCGGCCTCGATGCGCAGGTCCAGCGGCTGCAGCGCCGGCACTTCGCGGTCGCCGACGCGGAACGACTTGTGGACCTGCTCGAAGGTGATCACGGCGGGCAACGGCAACGCGGCGGTGCAGGTTAGCAGGGATGCGTTGCCGCCAGCCGCGCCCGGCATTCCACCGGCGGCAACACCGGGTTGCAGCGGTGGCGACGATGGCCGCCCGCGCCCCGGGCAGGCCCCCGGACAGGTAAGCGCGCGGCCCCGCAGGTATCATCGCGGTCCGCCGGCGCCCTTGCGCCGCACTCCCGTCAACACGAACGCAAAGGAGCGCCCCCGTGGCAGTGAATCAGCAGCAGTTGGACCGGATCGCATCGGGCAAGGGCTTCATCGCCGCGCTCGACCAGAGCGGCGGCAGCACGCCCAAGGCGCTGAAGCTCTACGGCATCGAGGAATCCGAATATGCCGGCGACGCCGAAATGTTCGACCTGGTGCACCGCATGCGCAGCCGCATCGTCACCAGCCCCGCCTTCAGTGGCGAGCGCGTGCTCGGCGCCATCCTGTTCGAGCGCACCATGGACGACAGCTTCGGCGGCAAGGACGCGGTGGCCTACCTGTGGGAAGACAAGGGTGTGGTGCCGTTCCTGAAGATCGACAAGGGCCTGGAGGACGAGGCCGACGGCGTGCAACTGCTCAAGCCGATCCCGGGCCTGGACGCGTTGCTGGCACGGGCCAAGGCCAAGGGCGTGTTCGGCACCAAGGAGCGCTCGGTCATCAAGGCCAACAACCCGGCCGGCATCGATGCAGTGCTCGACCAGCAGTTCGCCCTCGGCCAGCAGGTGCTCGACGCCGGCCTGGTGCCGATCATCGAGCCGGAAGTCGACATCAAGGCCGCCGACAAGGCGGAGATCGAGACCACCCTCAAGCAGGGGCTGCTCGCGCGCCTGGACAAGGTGGACCCGAAGACGCCGGTGATCCTCAAGCTCACCCTGCCCAGCGTCGACGGCTTCTTCCAGGCCCTGGTCGACCACCCCAGCGTACTCAAGGTCGTCGCCCTGTCGGGCGGCTACAGCCGCGACGACGCCAACGCCAGGCTGGCGAAGAACCCCGGCGTCGTCGCCAGCTTCAGCCGCGCACTGACCGAAGGCCTGAGCGCCAGGCAGAGCGACGAGGAGTTCAACACCGCGCTCGATGCCGCCATCGAGTCGATCTACCGCGCCTCGATCGCCTGAGGCGCGAGTTCCCGGTTGGCGCGCTCCTCCCCGCAGCCGGAGAAGCGCGCCGCCTGGAAACGCAGAACCGCGTCCCGCGGTCGCATCTGCCGGTTCGATTCCAGCGGCAGGATCCCCGCCCGGGATCGCCGGCCTCGCCCGCGCGGAAGCCGGGGTGATCGCAGCGCTGCCGCACGCCATCGGAGCGCCGTCGAATCAATCCTCGACCGCGCACTCCAGCGAAACCCGAGCGAACGGCCAGCCCGTTGCCGGGTCGATCCACTGGTCCAGCACCGTGTGTTCCTGGGCCGAGCGCCCCCAGCTGCGATAGCACTTCTCGTCGGCGTCGCGCAGCGCGTTCTCCACCGCTTCTTCGGCCGTGCGCCCGGGTCCTTCGCCGATCACTTCGAAGATGTGCACCGCCGCAAGCGCGGAAGTGCTGAAACCCAACGTGACCGTGAGCAGCGAAACGAATTGCCATGTCGTCTTCATCGTGTGTCCTTGCGTTGGTTGGAGTCGGAACCGCACGCTGCCAGCCCGCGCGCGGCAAGGGGTTAAGCACGAATCAAGGGGGCGTGACACGGCCGGCGGATTTTCATTTTCGCGACGCAGTCGGCGCCGGAAGCGGCATCTCCGGCAGGAACAAACCGGGCCTGCGTCGGTTTGTTGCCGGCATGCTTCGCAGCCCGTGGTTTCTGCACACGGCACTGGCGATGAAGGCGTCCCTTTCTGTCGATTGCCCGGCACGCCTGCCCTGCGGCCGTGCACGATGGCCGACGTGCGGATCTGTGAGAAGCTCCTTATCGGTTGGTTTCTCGCACCGGATCAGCGTGGGAGGGCATCGATGGCATACCGCATCAGGCGCGGGGATCGCTCGCCGCAGTCGGCGCTCCGCCGCATCGCCCGCCAGCAGATCGACCGCGCGATACGCAGCATCGACGACCCGGCGATGGATGCCGCCAGGACGATCCACGACGTGCGCAAGCGCTGCAAGAAGGTCCGCGGCCTGTTGCGCCTGGTCAGGCCCGGCTTTCCCGGTTACCGCGACGAGAACGCGCGCTTCCGCGCGATCGCCAGGCCGCTTGGCCAGCTACGCGATGCCGGCGTGCTGATCGATGCGTTCGACAACGCCATCACCAGTTGCGATGCGCCGGAGGCGGAGATCCTGGCGCCGGTCCGAGCGCTGCTGTGCAAGCGCCGCGCCGCGGTGACGGCAGCCACTGATTCGCGCAGGCTGCTTGCGGCCACGCGTGCGCAGTTGCTGGACGCGCGCTCGCGCACATACCAGTGGCGGTTGCACGCCGCCGGTTTCGATGCCTTTGCAGGCATTGAAACCCAGTACCGCCGTGCACGCCGCGACATGCGCCGCGCGCGCGCCCACCCGTCCGCCGACGGGGCTTTCCACGCCTGGCGCAAGCGCTGCAAGGACCATGCCTGTCATCTGCGCCTGTTCGTGCCTCTCTGGCCCGGGCCGATGCAGGCAATGGCGCGATGTGCGACCGCGCTTGGCGAGTTGCTGGGCCAGCACCACGATCTTGCCGTGCTCGCCGGTCTCCTGCGTGGCATGGCAGCCGAGCATGATCCCGAGCGTGTCGATCTCGCGTTGCACCTGATCCACGCACGCCAGCAGGCGATCGCCGCTGCCGCATTCGCGCAAGGCCGGCTGCTGTTCGCCGACAAACCGTCGGCGCTGGCCGCGCGTTGGCGGCGACGCTATTTGGTGTGGAGAAGCGGAGCCTGATCCGGGCCGGGCGTTGCCACACGGACGCTGGCAGAGACGTCCGGGTCCTGAGGCCGGGAGCCGAGCGGCCCCGTCCACCACCGTCGGATTGAATTATCCGCCTGGCTGGGCGTTAAGGGCTGGGCACGCAGTGCAAGCTGCCTGTCACGGCGTGCAGGCTTGCGCGATCGACAGGCTGTTCTCATAGAGGCGATGCCGGGTGATCCGGCCCGCCTCGACGGTCAGATGCAACGCGAATGGGCCTGCGAAGGATTTTTCCGTCGCGCGTACCGTCCCCGACAGGTGTCCCATCAGCACGGCGTGGCTGCCGTCGATGAGCAAGGTGTCGATGGACGCGCGCGCGCGATCGGGCAGGGTGTGGGCCATCAGTTCGGTGAACTGGGCCGCGCATTCGGCGGCGGTCGAACGCGGACGGATCCATGGGACGGCTGGGTTCTCCGCCAGCAACCAGTCCACTTCGTCGGCAAAGAGCTGGGCGAGCCGCGTGGTGTCCCCGGCCAGCCTGGCGGCAAGGAACGCCTGCACCACGGCGCGGGTCGCCTCGGCGGTGGAATCTGCGCCGGCGGCGTCATTGGCGGCGGTCGACTTGGTAGACATCGTGTTCTCCTCGTTGTTCTGGTCAATCCAGACACTGGTGTCTGGATTCGATCCTGCCGGAGACGAGGAGTGCGATCGATTACATCCGAGGTAATGCACGCGTAGCAGGCGGCCAGACCGTTCCGGAGAGTGCCCCACTAACGAGGTGGCGCCAGCATATGACGCGGCTGTCCCCGTGCATGGGTGAAACCGGTGAATGAGAGAGGCCTTCGGTTGCGGCTCTTGCCCTGGCCCGGGTCGGCAGCGCCGACCCCACAAGACCGATTACGGAAATGCAGGCTGGCAACGCTTCGCCAACAGATCGTGAAGCTCGTCGGTGCCGCGCCGATGAACCGCGATAGCGGGCAGATGCAGGGCAAGCATCGCATCCGTGGCGGTCGCGCACCGGTACGCGTCGCGCTCTACATGGCAACGCTTTCAGCGGTGCGATGGGATCCGACGATGCGCGCGCACTACCAGCAGCTGAGAGCGCGTGGCAAGCTCGGCAAGGTCGCGCTGGTGGCCTGCACGCGCAAGCTGCTGACGATCGTCAATGCGCGGCGGCGTGAGGAACTGCAGGCCGATGGAGGTGCTGCAACCAGCCTCTGAAAGCGCCCTTGACCAAGACAGTTGCTGAATCAAGCCGCGCCGCGAAGCGGCGTCGGTTTGAATGAATTGTTAGGCGGCACTACCACGCGCCACCACGAGCCGCCTCAACGCGGGCCCAAATGCTCGGTGTGCTGCTCGCCCAAACACCACCAAGCAGATGGCGGAACGCTGGATCTCGGCGAGCTTGAAGCTCGATACGCTCGATGAACTCGGGGCCAGAAGCATCAATCAGATCCTCAAGCGGTCCGGCCGCGAGAACACCAGTAACCGATTCTGGTGGGTTGCGCGACAGGATCTCTAAGATTGCAGCCCAGCAATCTTCGGCGCTTGCTGAGTCTCCGGGAAGCATGAAGCGCTCTGCCGCCCAGAAGAGCGGGTGACCATCGAGCGAGCGACCGCTGCCCTGCTGGAGAGCGATTTATGCAGTTGCCCACTCTTTGATGGCTTGCGAGTCCATGGCTGTGCCGCCTAACGC
>JAFAFY010000319.1 GCA_023423235.1 Pseudomonadota bacterium | reverse complement strand
CTGTCGGGCTGGTCCGGGCAGCCGCGCTTGCGGACGGACCGCGCGGCGTGCGTCAGCCGCCGGGCGTGCCGAGGTCGCGCCCGGCCGGCATTGCAGCCTTGACGCATTTCGCCGCGTCGCGGGGTGCCTCGGGCGCGGCGACCACGCAACGCGCCGCCGCTTCCGCCCAGGCGGCATTGTCGGCGCCGTCGCCGGCAACGTCACCCGACAGTGCGCCGGTATCGACGATCCAGCGCGCGATCTCCACCAGTTGCCGGCGATCCTCCAGCGAGGCGGTGGCATCGATCGACGCAGCCGCATTGAGGAAGCTGTCGGCGAATGCCGAGCGCAAGCGCGTCCGGCTGTCGTCCGCCGCGGCGAGCCCGCCGGGCGCTGCCAGCAGCGCGTGCAGGCGGATCGCATCGCGGGCCTTCAGGTCGCCCGCCGAACCGATGCTGGTCCGCAGCAGCACGGTGGTCGCGAGCGCGCCGATGAAGATGCCGGCGAGCAGGGCGAAGACGACGCCGATCACCAGTCCGGTTCGAGGATTCCCGCTCATCGCTGTGCATGCGCTCCGCAGATCCGGCGGTGCCGGGGGGCGCATAGGCTACCACCGGGTTTTCCGGGCACCCGCGCCGCTGCCTCGTGCAAGTGCCTGCCGGAGGCGAATGCGACTGCGCGGTTCAGCGGATCCAGCCGGCCAGTTCCTCGCGGCTGAGGCGGCCATCGCCATTGGCGTCGACCGCGCGGAACTCCGCGCTGAGCGTCGGATGCGCGGCCGCCTCGCTGCGGCTGATGAAGCCGTCGGCGTCGCTGTCGAGCGCTTCGAAATGCAGGCGGTAGTGCTCGCGCAGCGCGGAGTCCGGTTCGTAGGAGCGCACGATGACCTGTTGGCCACCGGGTTCGCCCAGGGTGACGATGCCGGTCTGGCGGCCCGTCGCTGGCGAGGTCACCGGCGGCGCGTCGCGCACCTCCAGCGGCGTGGTGCTGACCTGCGCGCTGGCGGCGGACGCGGTGGCCATCAGCAGCGCGGCCAGCAGTACCGGTGCGCCGGTCGTGCAGGAATGTGCTGGGTGAGCACTGTTCGTGTTTCGCTTCGGACGCGACATGTCGGCCTCCGGTGCCGGTGCGGGATCAGGGACGGACGCGTCGCCGCTGCAGCCACGCGGTCTGCACGGCGACGGCGATCGCAATCGCCACCGCGACCCAGGCCGAGACCGTCGCGCCCGGCAGCGTGGATGACGACTGCGCGATGTGCACGGCGATCAGGCCCCAGGCGGCGATCGCCAGGTAGGCGATATTGCCACGCATGCGCGCATTGAGGACCAGCAGCAGCGCCGCGGCAATCGCCCACAGCGCCAGGCTCCAGCCCAGCATGTTGCCGGTCGGCAGCCAGCGGTAGGCGACGATGGTCTGCGCCAGGTTGAGGAACGCGGCCAGCGACAGCCAGCTGGCGTGGATCGACAGCGCCAGCCAGGCGAGGCGCCGGCCGCTCGCGGCGCCGGGCTGCGAGAGTTGCAGCGCGCACCAGGCCAGCGCGGCCAGCGCACCGAAGATCACCAGCAGGCACAGCCAGAACAGGCCGAGCGAGAACAGCGGCATCCAGATCGTCGTGAGGAAGAACCCCAGCGCGGCGGCCGGCGCGATCCGCGCCAGCACAGGGTCGCCGCGCCGCGCACCGGTCGCCTGCCAGATGCCGTACAGCAGGTCGAGCAGGAAGATCAGGCCCCAGACCGAGAACGCGTAGCCGGCGGCGATCAGCAGCGTGGGATAGCGGTCCGACACCGTGCCCTGGTCGGGACCGAAGGCGCCGGTCTGCGACAGCCAGCCGACCAGCGGCATCGCGATCGACAACAGCAGCACGAGCAGGCGCATGGTCGGTACTCCGGTGGACTGGCCGGAATGCTCGCACCCTGGCCGTGAATGCGCTGCGCAGCGCCTGGCGCCGCCAGCCGTGCCGGCGCGGGCGGTGCGGTCCGCCTGCGCCAGATGGCGTGTGCCGGGCTACGCCCGGCCGGGCGCCATCCCGCTATGCCGCAGCAGCGCGGCGATGTCCGGGTCGCGGCCACGGAACGCGCGGAAATTCTCGATCGCCGGCCGGCTGCCGCCGCGGGCGAGGATCTCGCTGCGGAAACGCGCGCCGGTGTCGGCCAGCCGGCCGGGCGTTTCCTCGAACGCGGCGTAGGCGTCGGCGCTCAGCACCTCGGCCCACTTGTAGCTGTAATACCCGGCCGCATAGCCGCCGGCGAAGATATGGCTGAACTGGTGCGGGAGGCGGTGCCAGGCCGGCGTGCGGTTGACGGCCACCTCGTCGCGGATGCGTTCGAGCAGTTGCAGCACGTCGTCCTGGGCCGGGTCGAAGCCGGCGTGCAGCTGCATGTCGAACAGGGCGAACTCGATCTGGCGCAGGGTCTGCATGCCGCTCTGGAAATTGCGCGCGGCCAGCATTTTGTCGAACAGCGCGCGCGGCAGCGGCGCGCCGGTGTCCACGTGCGCAGTCATCGCCTCGACTCGCTCCCACTCCCAGCAGAAGTTCTCCATGAACTGGCTCGGCAGTTCCACCGCGTCCCATTCCACGCCGTTGATGCCGGCGACCGGCAGCTCGCCGATCGCGGTCAGCAACTGGTGCAGGCCGTGGCCCATCTCGTGGAACAGCGTGGTCACCTCGTTGTGGGTGAAGGTGGCCGGGCGGCCAGCGGTGCCCTTGCCGAAATTGCACACCAGCTGCACCAGCGGCGTCTGCGCGTGCGCCTCGCGGCCGGCGCCGGCGCGGCGGTTGCGGCAGTCGTCCATCCAGGCGCCGCCGCGCTTGCCCTCGCGGGCGTAGAGGTCGAGGTAGAACTGGCCGACCAGCGCGCCATCGGCGTCGACCAGGCGGTAGAAGCGCACGTCCGGGTGCCACACCGGCGCGCTGTCGCGCTCGACCCGCAGGCCGTACAGCGCGCCGATCACGTCGAACAGCCCGGCCAGCACCTTGTCCTGGGTGAAATACTGCTTCACCTCCTGCGCGGAGTAGCTGTAGCGCGCCTGGCGCAGGCGGTCGCTGGCGAAGGCCAGGTCCCAGGGTTCCAGCGTGTCCAGGCCCAAATGCTCGCGGGCGAAGGCCTCCAGTTCCTCGCGGTCGCGCCGTGCATGCGGCAGCGCGCGCGCGGCGAGGTCGCGCAGGAAGGCCTGCACCTCGTCGGGGGTGCTGGCCATCTTCGCCGCCAGCGACAGCTCGGCGTAGTTGCGGTAGCCCAGCAGCGCAGCCTGCTCGCTGCGCAGGGCGAGGATGCGCTGGATCAGCGGGCCGTTGTCGAGTTCGGCCGGTCCGGTCTCGGAGGCGCGCAGGCCGAAGGCGCGGTAAAGGCGCTCGCGCAGCCCGCGGTCCTCGGCATAGGTCTGCACCGGCAGGTAGCAGGGCATCTGCAGGGTCAGTTTCCAGCCTTCGCGGCCCTCGGCCTCGGCGGCGGCGCGCGCGGCGGCGACGACGTCCTCCGGCAGGCCGGCCAGCTCGGAGGCATCGCGCACATAGTGTGCGAAGGCGTCGGTGGCATCGAGAACGTGCTCGGAGAACTGCGCCGAAAGCGCGGCCAGTTCCTGCTGGATCGCGGCGAACCGCGCCTTGCCCTCGGCGTCCAGCGCGGCGCCGCCCAGGCGGAAGTCGCGCAGCGCGTTCGCCACCACCCGCCGGCGCACCAGGTCCAGGCCCAGCGCATCGGCCTGGTCGGACAGCGCCTCGTACTGGGAAAACAGCGCCGCATCCTGGCCCAGCGCGCTGAAGAACCGGGTCACTTCCGGCAGCGCGGCGTTGTAGGCGGCGCGCAGTTCCGGGGTGTTGACCACCGCGTTGAGGTGGCCGACCTGGTGCCAGGCACGCGACAGTCGCTCGGTCGCATCCTCCAGCGGCGCGACCACCGTGTCCCAGGTGACCGGCTGGGTGCTGCCCGCGACCGCGGCCGCGGCGGTGGCTTCGGCGACCAGCACATCGATCGCCGGTTGCACGTGGGTCGGCTGGATCGCATCGAAACGTGGCAGGCCGGAGAAGTCGAGCAGGGGATTGGACATGGCGGTTTGCGGGATGTGGGGCGGAAGGCTTCGATTCTAGGCCCGGCGCGGGCGGGCGATACACCGCCCTGGCGCGTCGCCCGCGACTGCTGGGCCGCGGGCGTGCAGGGGCGTCAGCGACCCTCCGGCAGGGCGTAGGCGATCACGTAGTCGCCCGCCGGCGTCTCCATGAAATGGTGGCCGCCGGCCATGATCACCACGTACTCGCGTCCGCCCGCGGCGTAGACCATCGGCGTCGCCTGGCCGCCGGCGGGCAGTTTGTCCTGCCAGACGGTCTTGCCGGTCTCGATGTCGATCGCCCGGATCAGGTCGTCGGTGGTGGCGGCGATGAAGATCAGGCCGCCGGCGGTGACCGCGGCGCCGCCGTTGTTGGGCGTGCCGATGTCGATCGGCAGGCCGGAGGCGATGTCGAACGGACCGTTCTTGCGCGCACTGCCGAACGGGCGGTCCCACAGCGTGCGGCCGGTGGCCAGCTCGATGGCGCGGATGCCGCCGTAGGGCGGCTGCTTGCACAGCAATTTGGTGAAGGGCATGCGCCAGCCGGCGTTGACGTCGATGGCATAGGGCGTGCCGATCTGCGGGTCGCCTGCGCCCTCGGCGCCGCCCATGTCGCCACGCACCTGGTCGCGCGGCGCCAGGCCCATTTCATTGGCCTTCTCGCGCGGGATCAGGCGGTTGTAGTTGGGCATGTCGTTGTAGTTGGCGATGATGATCCCGCGCGCTGGGTCGACCGCGATGCCGCCCCAGTCCGAGCCGCCGTTGTAGCCGGGATACACCACCGAGGCGCGGTCGCTTTCCGGCGGCGTGTACGGGCCTTCGTAGGCCGCGCGCGCGAACTGGATCCGGCAGATCATCTGGTCGATCGGTGTGATCCCCCACATGTCGCGGTCGGTCAGCACCGGCTTTGCCAGCGAGTGGTACAGCGAGAACCGCTGGGTGGCCGCGCGTTGCTCGGGCTCGACGCCGCCCTGCGGCGCCGGGCGCTCCTCGAAGCCGACCAGCGGCTCGCCGGTGCGGCGGTCCAGCACGTACATGTCGCCCTGCTTGCTGGGCAGCACCAGCGCCGGCACGCTGCCGCCCTCGGCAGGGAAGTCGACCAGGGTCGCCTGCGAGCCGAGGTCGTAGTCCCACACGTCCATGCGCACGGTCTGGAAATGCCAGGCCGGCTTGCCGGTGGTCACGTCGAGCGCGACCAGCGAGGTCGCGTACTCGTTCTCCGGCGGCGTGCGCAGGCTGCTGTAGTAGTCCGCGGCCGAGTTGCCCAGCGGCATGTAGACCAGGCCCAGTTGCTCGTCGCCGCTGGCGATGGTCCAGCTGTTGGGCGTGCCCAGGGTGTAGGTCTCGCCCTCGGGCGGCAGGCCGTTGCGTTCCGGGTGGGCCAGGTCCCAGGCCCAGCGCAGTTCACCGGTGACCGCGTCGAAGCCCTGGATCACGCCCGACGGCGCCCAGCGGTACTGGCCGTCCAGCACCTGGTGACCGGTAACGACCACGCCGCGCACGATCGTCGGCGGCGACGTGATCGAGACCATGCCCGGCAGCACCTCGCCCATGCCGATGGTGATGTCGACCTGGCCGTTGTCGCCGAAGTCCGTGCACGGCGTGCCGGTACGGGCATCGACCGCGATCAGGCGGCCGTCGAGCGTGCCTTCGATGATGCGGGTCGCGCAGCTGGCAGGCGTGGCTGCGGCGGTGACGGGCGCGGTGGACGCCGACGGCGCTGCTGCGGACGCGCCGGCAGCGGGCGCCGGCGCGCCTGCTGCGGTCGTCGGGTCGCCGGCCACTCGACCGTCTGTCGCACTGCCTGCTGTCGCCGCGCCCGCGGCCGGCACATGGCCGGCGGTGTCGTAGTAGGCCACGCCGCGGCAGGCGGCGGTGTAGGGGATCGACTGCTCGCCGACCTCGGGATCGAAGCGCCAGCGCTCGCTGCCGGTGGCCGGGTCCAGCGCCAGCAGGATGTTGCGGCCGGTGCACAGGTACAGGGTGTCGCCGACCTTCAGCGGGGTGGTCTCCGCACCCCAGCGGATGTCGGGCAGGTCGCCGGTGCGGAACTCCCAGGCACGCTCCAGCTGGCCGACGTTGTCGCGGGTGATCTGGTTCAGTGGCGAGTAGCGGCGGGCGTCATAGCCGCGACCGTAGGCGGCCCAGTCGGCATCGGCCTGCGGCGTCAGCGTGCCGGGCACGCCGGCCGCGGCCGCCGGCAGCGGGCCGTCCGGGCGGGTCACGCCATAGGGCACGAAGGCCAATGCGAATGCGGCCACGAACACCAGCGCCAGGGCGCCCGCGATACCGCGCGACACCCCGCGCGCCACCGGTCGGTCCAGGCGTGGCATCAGCAGCGCCACCAGCAGTGCCAGCGCCACCATCAGGCCCAGCCGCGGCACCCAGCGCCAGTAGTCCAGCCCGCTTTCCCAGGCGGTCCACAGCAGGGTCAGGACGAACACCGCCCAGAACAGCAGCGCGCCCAGGCGTCGGCCCAGTGCCAGCAGCACGCCGGCAGGCAACAGCCCGAGCCCGGCCACCAGGTAGTACCAGCTGCCGCCGGCGGCCAGCAGCACCGCGCCACCGATCGTCAGGGTGAGGCCGAGCAGGGCGATGACCACACCGAGCGGCAGCAGCGCCCAGTGGCCACGGCGGGAGGTCAGGAACGAGCGCATGGCGCGGATCCATGAATGCGGAGGGATCCGTACCTTAACGCGCGCTTTGCGACGGCCCGGTGAGCATTCCGCGTCACGCCCGGAACGCGCATCCGCGTAGGCATGAACAGGCGTTGGCGCTATTGTGGCCGGGTGGCGCGACCCGGTCCTCGCGCGGCCGTGCGCAGCGATGCATTCGATCGAAGTGGTGCTGGTGATGCTGCTGGCGGTCGTCGTCAGCGGCTACCTGACCCGCGTGCTGCCGCGCTGGCTGCCGCTGCCGCTGCCGGTCGTGCAGATCGCCCTCGGCGCCACCATCGCGGGCGTGTTCGGCCAGGGCGTCACCCTGGACCCGCATGTGTTCTTCATCCTGTTCCTGCCGCCGCTGCTGTTCCTGGACGGCTGGCGCATCCCCAAGGACGGCCTGTTCCGCGACCGCGGGATGATCCTGCAGCTGGCGTTGGGGCTGGTGGTGTTCACCGTCGTCGGCGCGGGTTTCCTGATCCACTGGCTGATCCCGGCGATGCCGCTGGCGGTGGCGTTCGCATTGGCGGCGATCCTTTCGCCGACCGATCCGGTGGCGGTGTCCTCGATCGCGGCCAAGGCGCCGATCCCCAAGCGGATGATGCACATCCTGGAGGGCGAGTCGCTGCTCAACGACGCCTCGGGCCTGGTGTGCTTCCGTTTCGCGGTGGCCGCGGCGCTGACCGGCGGCTTCTCGCTGATGTCGGCCTCGATGACCTTCCTGTGGGTCTCGCTGGCCGGGGTCGCGGTCGGTGTGGCGCTGACCTTCGGCATCAACCGCGGCCATGCGCTGGTCTCGCGCGTGTTCGGCGAGGAGGCCGGCACGCCGATCCTGATCAGCCTGTTGACGCCGTTCGGCGCCTACCTGATCGCCGAGGAGATCGGTGCCTCGGGCATCCTGGCCGCGGTCGCGGCCGGCATCACCATGAGCTACGTCGAGCTCACCGGCCGCGCGCTGGCGACCACCCGGGTGCAGCGCACCGCGGTGTGGGACACGGTGCAGTTCGCGCTCAACGGCATCATCTTCGTGCTGCTGGGCGAGCAGCTGCCGTGGATCGTCGAGCGCGCGGTGCGCACCATCGGCGAGACCGGACACCTGGCGCCGTGGTGGCTGGCGGTCTACGTGGTGGCGATCTACGCGGTGCTGTTCGCGCTGCGCTTTGCCTGGGTGTGGGTGACGCTGTGGATCGGCCTGTACCGCAACCGCAGCGACGGCGAGCATCCCAAGCCCGAGTGGCGACTGGTGGTGGCGATGTCGCTGGCCGGCGTGCGCGGCGCGATCACCCTGGCCGGCGTGCTGACGCTGCCGCTGCTGATGTCCGACGGTCGTACGCCGTTCCCGACCCGCGACCTGGCAATCTTCCTGGCGGCCGCGGTGATCATCCTGTCGCTGCTGCTCGGCAGCCTGGTGCTGCCGCGGCTGCTCCAGGGGCTGACCCTGCCGGCCCAGGACGACGACGTCCGCGAGCTCGACCATGCCCGGCACGAGGCCGCGGTAGCCGCGGTCGCGGCGGTGGAGCGCGCCCAGCACGCGTTGCCCGGCGCCACCGAGAACCCGGACCTCTATGCCAGCGCCGCCCTGCGCGTGATGGCGCTCTACGAAGGGCGCCTGAAGCGCGACGGCAACGGCGGCGTCGAGGCCGTGGCGCTGCGCCGCGCCGACGATGCCGAGCGCGCGTTGCGCCTGGCGGCGATCCAGGCCGAGCGCGAGCGCCTGTTCGAGCTGGCACGGCACCGGGCGATCTCCGACGAGATCGCGCGCAAGCTGGTGCGCGAACTCGACCTGATGGAAAGCCGCTACCGCTGAGCGGGTGTCGCCGCGCCGCGCGCCGGCTCCGCGCGCAACCCAGGGTCCGGGCCAGCCGTGTCGTGCGCGGCAGCGCCGGGCCGGGTCATCCGCTCCAGCCATGCCAGCGCGGCCAGCGCATCGCCGCGGCTGGCCCCGCACATCGCCGGCTCGGGCTGCAGCGAGGCGCAGAAGGCCGGCCGCTCCGGGCGCCCGAACAGCCGGCAGCAAAGCTGATCGTCCAACTGCACGCAGGGCACGCCCGCGGGCTTGCCGTGCGGCATGCCGGGAATGGGCGAGGTGATCGACGGCGCGATGCAGCAGGCCGCGCAGCCCGGACGGCACTGCATCGCGCGGCTCAGCCGGGCCGGCGCAGCACGGCCAGCACCAGCAG
>JAFAFY010000314.1 GCA_023423235.1 Pseudomonadota bacterium | reverse complement strand
GTCCACGCGGGCGCCGGGGGGGCCGTAGAGGAAGACCGCCGGCGCCTGCTCCGGCGCGGGCGCGGCCAGGGCCGGCCAGGCCTCGGGTGCGGGCGTCGGCGCCGGCGGCGGGCCGGCCTGGCGGCTGGTCTCGATGGCCAGGGCTTCCCAGGTGGCGGCGGCGGCGGCAAAGCGGCCCGCGGCGTCCTGGGCGATGCCGACCCAGCGCCGCAGCAAGAGCTTGCCGGTATCGCTGGCGGCGGCCATCAGGTCCTCCGCAAAGGTGATGGCAGCCTCCGGGTCGCGTTCCAGCAGGCCGCCGAAGATGAAATCGTTGGCCGCCAGGTCGCCGGGCTGGACCGCGGCAATCGCCCGCGCGGCCGCCAGCGCGGCATCCTGGTCGCCGGCATTGGCTTCCAGCGCCAGCCGCGCCTGCAGCGCCGGCACATGCCCGGGCACCGCTTCCTGCCAGCGGATCACGATCTCGCGTGCAGCCTCGCCGGCGAAGGGCTCGAACGCCAGCCGCGCCAGCCACAGGTGGTCCAGCGTCGGGTGTTCGGCCAGCGCCGCGTCGAACACCACGCGGGCTTCGTCGGCGGCGCCGGTCGCCAGCCACAGCTGGACCAGCGCATCGGTGGTGCGCGCCGACTGCGGCATCGCCGCGAATGCCGCGCGCAGCAGCGGCAGCGCGCGCTCGGGACGGCCGGCGCGCAGTTCGAGCTCACCGCCCAGGGTCTGCCAGCCGGGCGTGGCAAGAGCGGGATCGGCCAGCAGTTCGGCAATGATGTCGGCGGCCTCCTGCGGGCGCCCCTGCCGCAGCACGATCTGCGCCAGCACGCCGCGCAGCGGGCCGTTGCCGGAGGCCTCGATGACCCGGCGGAACGACTGCTCGGCGAACGCGAGATGGCCCTTGGCCAGGTAGGCGAAAGCGCTGGCGTAGAGCACCTGCAGGTCGTCGGGCGCGGCCTTGGCGGCGTGCGACAGCAGGGCCAGCGCGCGGTCGTGGTCGCCGCGGCGCGAGGCCAGGGTGCCGGCCAGCATGTCGGTCCACGGATGCTCGGGCGCCACGCGCGCGGCAAGTTTCTGCAGGCGCTCGGCCTCGTCCAGGTCGTTGCGGCCGATCGCCATCTGCGCCTGCAGCACGTAGGCGCCGAACTGGTTGGGATCGAGCGTGGTGCTGCGGGTCAGCGCCGCGGAGGCGGCCTCCAGATCGCGCCGGTGCAGCAGCAGACCGGCGCGCTGGAAATGCAGCTCGGCGGCATCGGGCATCAGTTCGATCGCGCGGTCGATCGCGGCCAGCGCGGCCGCGTCGTCGCCGGTGGCGCGCAGCGCCTGGGCCAGCAGGCGCTGGCTGCCGGCGTCCTGCGGGTTTGCGGCGACCGCCTCGAGCGCCAGCGCCAGGGCATCGTCATGGGCGCTGCGGCGCAGGGCGTCGAGAATCCTGTCTTGCATGGGTGTCGTGTCCCGGGCGCAATGCCGGCCGGTCGGAAAGGCCGGCCATTGTAGCGGCGGCATCGCCCGTGGCCGCGGCCCCGCCGCTCTGGCCCGCCGCCCTGTCCCGATGTGCGCGCCCCCTTGCTCGCTGCTGCGTGCGGGCGCGTGTGGCTCAGTCTGCCGGTTGCGCCATGCAGGCCTGCACGGCCGTCGCCAGCGGCGCGCGCGCGCACTGGCTGTCGGCGGCCTCGGCATGCGCCGCCAGGCGCGCGGCGACCCATTGCTCGGCAAAGCCATCGAGGCGGGCGTCGAGCAGGAAGCCGCAGTGCCCGCCCCAGCGGCTGATCTCCACCTGCGCAAGCGCGGGCAGCGTCAGCGCGTGGAACTCGTCGAGCGGGATCACCGGATCGTCGGCCGACATCAGGATCCGGGTCGGCACCTGCAGCGCCGCCAGGCGGTCGCCGGCCACCGAATAGCCGTCGAAGTAGTTCTCGATCGTGCCGAAATCGGTGTGGGTCTGCACCAGCCACTCGGTCAGCTCGCGCATGCCCAGGCGCAGGGTGGCGTCGTCGAAGCCGTGCTGCTCGGGGAACAGTTCGCGCTTGCGCCGCAGCGAGCCGCGCCAGGTGCGTTCGAAATGGCGCAGGTAGAAGCGCAGGCCGCGCTCCATGTAGGCCATGGTGCGCGCCGGGTCGATGACCGGGCACACCGAGGCCACGCCGACCAGCGGCAGGCCCGCGGCCGGGGCGCGCATCGCCAGGCGCAGGGCGAAGTTGCCGCCCAGCGAGTAGCCGGCCGCGACCATCGGCCGCGCGCGGAAACGCTCGGCGACATCGCAGGCGGCGTGCACCACCTCGTCGATGCGGTTGGAATGGAAGATCGCCGGGTTGAGGTGGTGGCTGCCGCCGTGGTCGCGGAAGTTGAGCCGGAACACCTCGAAGCCGAGGTCGAGCATGCGCGCCGCGGTCTGGCGCATGTAGCTCGATTCGGTGCTGCCCTCCCAGCCGTGCAGCAGCAGCGCCAGGCCACGCGATTCGCGCCCCGGCACCGCGCTGTGCAGGCCATGCAGGCGTACGCCGTCGCCGCCGTCGACCAGGTGCGCGGTGGTCACCGCGCCGGTGCCGGCCAGGGCGCGCGCGCCGCGCTGGCGCCGCCACGGACTGCTGCCCAGGATCGTCTGCAGGTGCGGGCTGCGCAGCCAGGCGGGCGGCGTGTAGTCGGCGCCGATGACCTGCGGGTTGTGCTGCGGCGGCGCCGCGTCCTGCAGCAGCGGCGGCCGCGCTTCGCTCACGCCGGCAGGCCGAGCGCGGCGACGATGCGCTCGCGTGCGATCTCGGCGATGCGCCGGCGGCCATCGCCGTGGCCCGGCAGGATCGGCTCGAGGAAGATCACCTCGGCCTCGCGCACCGGCTCGCCGAGCAGGCGCAGGAAGTTGGCGAAGAACGATTCCTTCGGCCCGAAGGCGACGATCGTCTGTGCATCGCCATCGCGGCCGTAGCGCAGCGCCACCGGCTGTACCGCGACCCCGGCCTCGACCGCAGCCAGGAAAATGCGCGCGTGGAACGGTCCGACCTCGCGGCCGTCACGCGTGCGCCCCTCGGGAAACACACCGACCGCGCGCCCGGCGCGCAGCCGCGCCAGCATCTCCTGCAACACGCCGCCCAGCGATTCCTGGTTGCCGCGCTGGTGGAAGATGGTCTCCCCGCGCCCGGCCAGGAAACCGACCACCGGCCAGCCGGCGATCTCGCGCTTGGCCACGAAGCCCATCATGCGCTGGCTGTGCAGGGCGACGATGTCGATCCAGCTGACGTGGTTGGACACGAACAGCACCGCACCGGCCAGCGGCGTGCCGACCCGGCGCATACGGAAACCGAACAGGCGCATCAGCCCACCCTGCCACCAGCGGATCGCGCGATGGCCGACCGGTTCGCCGCCGATGCGCCATTCGCGGAGCGGCGGAGCGCCCAGCAGCAGCACCACCGGCAGGTGCACCAGCACGTGCCACAGCAGCAGCGGCACGCGCACGGCATAGCGCAGCGCGCGCGCGGCCGCGCCGCCGGTGCCGGCGGAAGTGGGGGGTTGGTTCATGTGCGCACGATACCCAAACGCGGCCGCTGGCCGCCACTGGCGACGGGGTTCACGGTTTTGGGATCACCGCCAGCGTCAGCCGCGACACGCATACCAGGCGGCCGGCGGTGTCCTCGATGCGGATCTCCCAGACCTGGGTGCTGCGGCCGACATGCAGCGGCCGCGTGGTGCCGGTCACGGTGCCGCCGCGTGCGCCGCGCAGGTGGTTGGCGTTGATCTCGATCCCGACCACGCCGCAGCCTTCCGGCGCGGCCATTCCACCGGCGGTGCTGCCCAGGGTCTCGGCCAGCAGCGCGGAGGCGCCCCCATGCAGCAGGCCGTAGGGCTGGTGGGTGCGCGGATCGACCGGCATGGTCGCGCGCAGGAAGTCGGGGCCGATCTCGGTGAAGACGATGCCCAGGGTCTCGATCGCGGTGTTGCGCGAGAGCGCGTTGAGCGCTTCGACGGTGGTCTCACGGTGGAACATCGGGCGGCGGTCCGGCGCGGGGAAGCGCTGGAGCCTAGGCGTCGGCCGCAGGGGCGTCAAACGTCGCGGCTGGGGAACCCGGGGCGAAGCCACAGCGGCGCGGTCGATCGGGTCGTGCGCTGCCGGTGCGCGGCGGCAACCGCGGATCAGGCGATGCGGAAGCGCGGCGGCACCGAGGCGCTGGCGTAGCTGCGCTGGCGGGCATAGCCCTGGCTGCGGCCGTAGCCGATGCCGAAGGTGCGCGCGGGGCGCGGAGCGGGACGGGCTGTCGGCGCCAGGCGGTGGGCAACGGCGCGGACGATGTCATGCATGCGGTTCATGGCGGTACTCGTCGTAGGCGGAGGGTGGCAGTCGCGATGGCGGTGCGGATCGGGGCGCCCGGGGTCGAGCGATCCGGCAGCGGATGGTCGGGAATCAGGCGATGCGGAAGCGCGACGGCACCGAGGCGTTGGCGTAGCTGCGCTGGCGGGCATAGCCCTGGCTGCGGCCGTAGCCGATGCCGAACGCGCGCGCCAGGCGCGGGGCGGGACGGGCAGCCGGCGACAGGCGGGCGGCGGCGGCGCGGACGATGTCATGCATGCGGTTCATGGCGGTTTTCCTTGGGAAGTCGGGGGACTGGCGTGGACAGGGCGGAACAGGCGGCCGATCCGGGGGTCAGGCGACGCGGAAGCGCGCCGGGGTGGTCGATTGGCTGTAGCGGCGGGCGCTGGCGTAGCCGGTGCTGCGGCCGTAGCCGGTGCCGAAATCGCGGGCGCTGTAGCGGGGAGCGACCGGCGCGGCGTTGCGGGCGGTGGCGGTCGTGGTGTTCGGGGTCTGGGTCTGCATGGTCGTGCTCCGGTGTGGTTGTGCTTCGGTGTGTTGGTAGACTACAACACCACTGTCTAATAACACCACGTGCCGGAAGTCATGGCCGGAAATTGTTCAGTCTCTGTTCAATATCAGGCGGGCTTGGCGTTCGCCATGCTGGAGCGCCTGTCGGCGTCATCCAGCGCGCCCTGCCGTCTGGCGTTGGGCGGCGGCGATCGGGGAGGCAGGCACGGGGTTCCGCGCGCAGGAACGACGGGGGCAACGCCACGCCGGCATCACCCGGGCGATGCCGCGGCAGGAAGCGGGACGGCGCTGGCTGCGCGCGTCCCGCCGGATCGCTTGCCTGAAAGGCCGGGGCGACGCGGCCGGGCGCGAGGCGCCCGCGCGGCGCTACAGGATCGGCACCAGTCCGGCGCCGAAGGCGGTGAAGATGCGGGTCAGCAGGCTGCGCCAGCCGATGCTGACCTCGGGGAAGTCGCCGACCGGCCGGTAGCAGTCGCGGAAGCCCGGGTCGTCGGGCGGCAGCGGCGCCGGGCAGTCGGGGCCGGGCACGAACTCGTAGCTGGTCGCATAGCGCGTGGGCCACAGGTCGAACACCGGCAGCCGCTCGGACACCTTGGCCATCGAGTAGTCCACGCCGGGCAGGATCACCGGCCGGTCGCGCGGGGCGATGGCCCAGGCGTTTTCCGGGGCGATGTCGCGGCGGATGCTCGCGGCCAGCTGCGCGGCGAACGCCGGGTCCTGGATCACGATGGCGCTTTCGGTATTGAGGTTGTCGCCGCGCGGGTCGAAGTTGTGGGTGCCGACCACACCGATGCGCTCGTCGATGACCATCGACTTGGCATGCAGGCCGATGCGCACGCCGGCACGCTGCAGCGGCACCCGGCGGTTGACGCCGATGCCGGCGTAGCGCAGCGCCGAGTACTCGCGGGTCAGCGGCGGCGCGCTGGGCGGGCGCGCGGCCAGCACCTCCTCGCGGGTGCTGGCCACGCCCTCGCCGGGTTCGTCGAGGTTGACGCTGCCGTCGGCGTTCCAGGAGATGCCGACCGAGCCGGTGAGCTCCAGGTCGATCGGGGCATCGCCCGGGAACGGCTTGTACTCGTAGATATGGAAACCGAAATCGCGCAGGTGGCGGCGCTTGTACTTGTACGACAGCGCATAGGTGATGAACGAATCGGTTGCCGCCAGGCTGTTGGTCGAGACGGTCACCTGCGGCGGCTCGGGCCGCGCGCGCAGGTCGGCGAACATCTGTTCGGCCGGTTTCGACAGCACCAGGTAGGGGGTCTGCAGCAGCAGCTCGCGCTCGGTGGATTCGATCAGCGCGCGCAATCCCGGCGTGGCCGCCGACTCGGCGGCCGCCTGCTCGGGATCGCGACGGTGCTTGCCCGGCAGGTCGGCGATGAAATCGATCGCGCCGACCTCCACCGCCGCGCCCGCCAGGCGCTCGCGCACCAGCGCGGTGTCGCTAGCATCGGCCGACACCGCGGCCACCCGCGCCGGCCGCGCATAGTCCTGGAACGATACCGCGGGCACGCCATGGCGCAGCAGATGGCGGCCGACATCGGCCAGCTGCTCGACCGGGCGGCTGAGCGACGCATGCCAGAAGGCGACGAAGTTCTCCTCCATCTCGGTCACCACCGGCCCGGCGATCAGCACGTCGCGGTCGCGGAAGTTGAACTCGGAGTTCCAGTCGAAGTAGTCGTCCTGATAGTTGCGTCCGCCGGTGATCCCGACCAGGCCATCGACCAGCAATGCCTTGCCGTGCATGCGCTGGTTGAGCCGACGCCAGCAGCAGGCCGCAGCCAGCGCGTACTGCGGATAGCTGATGCGCGCGCGGCCGAGCAGCGGGTTGTAGATGCGCAGCTCGAAGTTGGTATGCGCGCCAGCCAGCGCCGACAGGGTCTCGACGGTGCGCAGCGCCGAGAGCTGGTCGACCAGCACCCGCACCTGCACCCCGCGCCGGGCGGCGGCCAGCAGTTCCTCCAGCACCAGGTGGCCGGAGTCGTCCTCGTCGAAGATGTAGGTCTGCAGGTCGATCGTGCGCTGCGCGCCGCGGATCAGGTCCAGCCGCGCCAGCAGTGCATCCTGGCCGTAGTCGAGCAGCAGCGCGTGGTGGCGGGGCGCACCGGATGCACTGTCGGCGAAGGCGCGGGTGCCCAGTTCGCGCAGCGGCGAGGGCGTGGCGCAGGCGTCGGCGCGCTCGCAGACCAGCTCGGTCGAGCGTGCGGCCACCGCGATATGCGCGGCGGCCTCGCGCTTGCCCTGGGGCAGCGTGGTGCAGGCCGACAGTGCCAGTGCGCCGACCAGCACCAGCGCGCGCCACATCCCGCGCATCAGTGCGGATCCGCCGCCGCGCGGATGCGCAGGTGGAAGCGCACCTCGTCGGACAGGGCATAGGCCCAGCGGTCCATCGCGTAGCGGCTGCGGCGCACATTGCCCTGCCCCACCACATCGCAGTCCAGGGCCGGGCGCGCGCATTCCGATGCCGTGATCGTGAACACCTCGCGCTGCTGCACGCCGCGGATGCTCAGCACCCCGCTCATCTGCCCGCCATCGCGGATCAGCGCGCTGGGATAGGGATCGGAGACGAACCGCATTTCGGGGTGGCGCTCGACGTCGAAGAAACCCGGGCCGCGGGTGATGCGGGTGAAGTTGCGCGAACCGCCGATCTCGACCTCGCGGGTGGGCAGCAGCAGGCGCACCTGGTGGCGCCCATCCTCCAGCACCACGATCTCGCCATGCCAGTTCGGGAAGTGGCCTTCCAGGGTCTGGCCCCAGCGCGTCTTCAGGGTGAAGCCGATCTGCGAGAGCGCGGTATCGAGCGCAATGCGGCTGCTGGCGCCGGTGGAAGCGGCCGCCAGCAACGCCAGCGCGCCCACCGCGATACGCAGGCCGGCGCGGACGCGGCATGGGTGGCGGTTGGCCGGCATGTGCGGACGCGCGGCGGGACGGCGCAGGAGCGGCCGGCGCGAGACCCGCGCTAGGGCCACCAGAAGGCCGACAGGTCGGCGCTGGCGGGTTCGATGGTGGCCTCGTCGCGCAGCGTCAGCACGGCGATGCCGCCCGGCGGCATGCCGCGGTAGTCGCTGGACTGGCCGCTGTGCATCAGCGCCGCAAGCCGCTCCAGGCCCGGGTTGTGGCCGACCAGCAGCAGGCGGCCGACCTCGCGGTGTTCGTCGGCCAGCGCGGCCAGGGTGCCCGAGGTGGCTTCGTAGATGCGTGCATCGAGGCGCTGGTCGACATAGCCGACGATGCCCAGCACCGCCTCCAGGGTCTCGCGGGTGCGCCGCGCCGGCGAGCACAGCACACAGTCGGGCACCAGGCCCTGGTCACGCAGCCAGCGGCCGGCGCTTTCCGCCTCGGCCAGGCCCTCGGCCGAGAGCGGCCGGTCCATGTCGGACTGGCCGGGCAGGGCGGGATCGGCGTGGGCGTGGCGGAGCAGGATCAGTTCGCGCATGGAATCGGGCGTACCTGGCAGGGGCGGGACGGCGTGGCGGACAGGCGGCGCAGGCGCCGGCCGGGCATCACTTGGCGAGCCATTTCAGCAGCGGCTTCCAGTCCTGTTGATGATCGCGGACCTGGGCCGAATGGTAGTCGAACAGGCTCTTGCCCAGCCCGACCAGCATCACGTAGGCCTGGCTGTCGCGCAGCTGCGCGACCACCGGATAGGGCCACTGCGACAGCAACGCGACCGCCTGTTGCGAGGCGTTAGTCCAGGGCCGCAGGCGGTTGGCGACCAGGCCCACGCGGACCTGGCCACGGCGCACGCGCTCGGCCCTGGCCAGGGAATTGAGGAAGCCGACCGTGGCGTCGATGTCCAGCGCCGAGGGCAGCACCGGCACGACCACGGCATCGGCATGTTCCAGCCAGGCTTCGAGGTCCTCGGCCATCGCCCCGGCGGCGGCATCGACCACCACCCGGGTGGTGTCCTCGGGGATCGACTTCCAGGCCTTGCGCTGGCGCGCGCTGCCGTCGATCGGCAACACCGCGGCCTCGAGCCCGGCGCGGCGCTCGGCCCAGCGGGTCGACGACCCCTGCGGATCGGCATCGACCAGCACGGTCCTGTCGCCCGCCAACGCCGCATGCGCGGCGAGATGGGTCGCGATCGTGGTCTTGCCGACGCCGCCCTTGGAACTGGCCACCAGCAC
>JAFAFY010000248.1 GCA_023423235.1 Pseudomonadota bacterium | reverse complement strand
TCTGTGTCGCTGGCCACCCGTGCGTCCAGCGTGACCAGCGCGGGCGTGTCGTGGTGCGCGGCCCGCAGCGCCGCCAGCGCGTCGCCGTCGCCGGCGATCGCGACGACCGCGCGGTCATCGGCCAGCGCCTGCCGGACCACCGCGCGGCCGATCGTGCCGGTGGCGCCCAGGACCAGCAGACGCCTGGTCATTGTCCCGCCCTCGGGATTTTGTTTCCCGAACGGCCCAGGCCATTGGGGTCCGGCCCCACGTCTGCAGGTGCCCGGCGGACCCAAGGCAGGGCCAGCCAGCGCAATGCCGAGGTGCCGCCGCGGGCCGACCTGGGACCATGCGCATGGGGCGAAACGCGTTGATTCGGCGAGGTTTCCGATCGCGCCGGGTAGCGACGCAACGGCGGCGGCGCGGGGAAGCGACGATAGGGGTCGAACAGCGGAAGGCGCGACATGATCGGCATCCGGTGGGGGAGTGCGAGCTACCCTAAGCTCGGAAAGCGGACTTGATTAGTCCGGATTTGAGGGAATAATTGTCCCCGCACTGGTCCAATCCACTGGAGGCGCCGCGTGGCCCACGATCTCAACGACTCGCTGATCTTCGTCAAGGTGGTCGAGCAGGGCAGTTTCATCGCCGCGGCCAACGCGCTCGGCCTGCCCAAGACCACGGTCAGTCGCAAGGTGCAGGAACTCGAACAGCGCCTCGGCGCGCGTCTGCTGCACCGGACCACGCGCCGCCTCGGCCTGACCGAGGCCGGCGCGGTCTACCACGAGCACTGCCAGCGCATCGCCCGCGACCTGGAGGAAGCCGAGCACGCGGTCGGGCAGTTGCAGTCCGGCCCGCGCGGCTGGCTGCGCTTCACCGTGCCGTACTCGATCGGCATCACCTGGATCGCGCCGCTGCTGGGCGACTTCCAGGCGCAGTACCCGGAAATCTCGCTTGACATGCACATGGGCAACGAGCAGCTCGACCTGATCGCCGGCGAGGCCGATCTCGCGCTGCGCGTGGGCACGCTGCCCGATTCCAACTTCGTCGCGCGCAAGCTCGGCAGCCTGCGCACGCAGGTGTTCGCCAGCCCGGCCTATATCGAGCGCCACGGCGAACCGCTGCACCCCGACGACCTGCAGCACCACCGCACCCTGGTGTTGCGCAAGAGCCGCAGCGCGCACAACAGCCACTTCGCGTGGTCATTGACCGACGGCAACGAGGTCGGCGAGTTCACGGTGAATCCGCAGCTGGTCGCCAACGACCCGGCCGCGCTCAACTGGGCGCTGCTGCAGGGCGAGGGCCTGCTGCTGACCGGCGACGTGATGGCCAAGGCGCTGGTCGAGGCCGGCCTGGTGCAGCGCGTGCTGGCGGGCTGGACCGGGCCGGAGGTCGACTTCAACGCGGTGTTCGCTGGCGGCCGGCTGGTGTCGCCGAAGGTGCGCGCGTTCGTCGACTTCCTCATCGAACGCCTGAATCTCGACGCCGACCACATGCAGACCCTGTGCGCGGTGCAGAAGCAGGCGATGGCGGCGAAGGCGGCCGGCAACGTCGCAATGGCCGAGCTGGAGCGCGCCGCGCGACGGCATGCCGCGGCGCCCGCGGATCCGGTCGGCGCGCGTTAGCCGCGTGGCGCGCATGCCGCCGGTGCCACCGCAGGCGCTCGATGCCGTCGCCTTCCTGCGCGACCAGCTGGGTGATGCGCTGGCCGCGATCCATCTATACGGCTCGTTCGTCGATGGCGGCCTGCGCCCCGGCAGCGATCTCGACCTGCTGTGCGTGCTGCACCGGCCCCTGCCCGGCGATATCCGTGCCGCGCTGATGGCCGGCCTGCTGGCGCGCTCCGCGCCGCCGGGGCACGCCGCGCTGCGCCCGCTGGAAGTGACCTGCATCGTGCTGGCGGACGTGGTGCCGTGGCGGCATCCAGCCCGGCGCGAACTGCAGTTCGGCGAATGGCTGCGCGATACGCTGGACGTGGGCGCCGTGCCGCCCGCCGAGCCCGATCCCGACCTCGCGCTGCTGCTCACGCAGGCGCGGTCCCGCGGCATCGCCCTGCACGGACCGGCGCCGGCGGTCCTGCTGCCGGAGGTGCCGGCGCGCGACGTGCAGGCGGCAATCCAGACGATGCTGCCGGAAGTCGCGCGCAACCTCGCCGGCGAGGCGCGGCAGGCGTTGCTGACGCTGGCGCGGATGTGGGTCACCCTGCGCGGCGGCGGGATCGTGTCCAAGGACGTCGCCGCCGCGCGCGTGGACGCCTGGCTGCCGGAGGCGCAGCGTCCGGCACTGGCCCGCGCCCGGGCGATCCATCTCGGCCAGCAGCCAGACGACTGGCGCGGTTGGTCGGCAGCCGTCGCCGCCTGCGCCGCGTGCATGGCCGAGGCCGCGCTGCGCGAATCCGCCCCGCCATAGGTCGAGTTGCCGCCCGTCGCAGCACGCCGCAGTTGGGCGCATGACCAGGCGCTGCCGGCGCTACCGCTCCGAATGCCCGGTGTCGTCGTAGTCGCGGCGGGTGAACAGGTCCGGCTTGATCAGCTCGATGAAGGCGCGCGCCTGCGGCGAGAGCACCTTGCCCTTGCGCACCACGACGCCGTAGCTGCGCGCGGGAAACCATTCCGAGACCGGGCGCGTGGCCAGGCGGTCGGTGTCGGCCGCGTCCAGGCAGATCGAACTGACGATCGAGATGCCCATGCCCATCGCCACGTACTGCTTGATCACCTCCCAGCCGCCGACCTCCAGGGCTACGGTGTAGGGGACCCGCGCCTGCTGGAACACCATGTCGACCAGGCGGTAGGTGATCTGCCGCTTCGGCGGCAGGATCAGGCCGTGGGCGGCCAGGTCCTCCAGCCGCAGCCGCCGCACCCGGGTCAGCGGGTGGTCGGGCGGCGTGATCAGGATCGGATCGAAGCGGTAGACCGGCGCGTAGCTGAGGTCACCGGGGACGTCGACCATCGAGCCGACCAGCAGGTCGACCGCGTCGCTGCGCAGCAGGTCGTTGCCGTCTGCGGTGATGACATCGTGCAGCGCCAGGCGCACGTCGGGGTGCTGGCGGCGGAAGTTGTCGACGATCTTCGGCAGCAGGTACAGGATCGTCGAGCTGTTGGCCGCGATCTTCAGTTCGCCGGCATCCAGGCCGCCGACCTCGCGCCGGAACGTGGCCGGCAGGCCGTCCAGCGCCTCCACCAGCGGGACCGCCAGTTCGTAGAGGATCTCGCCCTCGCGCGTGGGCACCAGGCGGCGGCCGCTGCGCTCCAGCAGCTTGACCCCGAGTTCGCGCTCCAGCGCCTGCAACTGCAGGGTGATCGCCGGCTGGCTGACGTAGAGCGCCTCGGCGGCCCGGGAAACTGAACCCAGGCGGGCGGTCTGGCAGAACGCCCGCAGTGGTTTCAGGCGGTCCGCCTTGTATGGAAAACGCAGTTCCGACGCGGGTTTGCGGGGCATGGTTGCAATGAGTATAAGTGCAGCTAATGCTTATCATTGACAAAACTGGATTGTCAAATAATGCCATCGGGCGGAGGGTCTGCTGCAACGCAATACCGCGCTTGCAGTCAGGAGACACCGATGTCCGCCGTCATCCAGCCGATTCCGGCGCCCTTCGACGTCCAGCTGCCCGCCGGCGCGCCGGCGGACCTGCTCGGCCCCGAGGCACAGGCCTTCCTGGCCGGCCTGCACCACGCGTTCGAGGGGCCGCGCCAGCAGCGGCTGGCCGCCCGTCAGCGCCGCCAGGCCGAGTTCGATGCCGGCGCCCTGCCCGGGTTCCGCGAGGACACCCGCGCCATCCGCGCCGGCGACTGGACCGTCGCGCCGCTGCCGCAGGCGCTGCAGGACCGCCGGGTCGAGATCACCGGCCCGGTCGACCCGAAGATGGTCATCAACGCGCTGAACTCGGGTGCGAACTGCTACATGGCCGACTTCGAGGATTCGACCTCGCCGACCTGGGACAACCTGCTGACCGGCCAGCGCGCGCTGGGCGAGGCGATCCGCGGCACCCTGCGCTTCCAGGCGCCCGGCGGCAAGCACTACGCACTCAAGCCTGAGGACCAGCAGGCGGTGTTGATCGTGCGGCCGCGCGGCTGGCACCTGGACGAGAAGCACGTGCTGGTCGATGGCCAGCGCCTGTCGGCGTCGCTGTTCGACGCCGGCCTGTTCGCCTTCCACAACGCGCATGCGCTGGCGGCGAAGGACCGCGGGCCGTACTTCTACATCCCCAAGCTGCAGTCGATGGAAGAGGCCGCGCTGTGGCAGCAGGTGCTCAGCCACATCGAGCAGGCGCTGGGCCTGCCCGAGGGCCAGATCAAGGTCACGGTGCTGATCGAGACGCTGCCGGCGGCCTTCGAGATGGACGAGATCCTGCACGCGCTGCGCGGCCGCATCGTCGGCCTGAACTGCGGCCGCTGGGATTACATCTTTTCCTACATCAAGACCTTCCGCAGCCAGCGCGACAAGGTGCTGCCCGAGCGCGGCCAGGTGACGATGACCCAGCCGTTCCTGCGCGCCTATTCCGAGCTGCTGATCCAGACCTGCCACCGCCGCGGTGCGCATGCGATGGGCGGCATGGCGGCGCAGATCCCGATCAACGACGACGCGGCCGCCAAC
>JAFAFY010000283.1 GCA_023423235.1 Pseudomonadota bacterium | reverse complement strand
TCGATCGCGTCGATAACTCGATCACCGCCGGCACGTCTCTGGCAGGTTGCAACAACCTGCTGCACAACGTGATTGACGACTACCTGCTGGGCACGCGCTATGTTCCCACTCGAGACGGAAGCACCATCGGGCCGTTCCCAGGCTATGCGCCCCGCCAGAACACGACCTACGCCAACAGCCCTCAGGCCTCCTACCAAGATCCGCTGAACTTTGCCGACTGGGGCAACGGTCACATCATCAACCGGCAGGAGCGCAAGTCCATCTACTTGGCTGCGGACTTTGGCTTCGATTCGTTCAACTGGAGCGCGCAGTTCCTCTACAACAACCGCAAGACCAGTAATTTTTCTTGGCGGCAATTCTTCCCTGTCGTTGAAGGCCCTGCCGGCGGCTCGGTTGATTACGCGATGCCGGTCATACCGTTCCACAGCGCAACGAACGTCGATGTCGACTACTACTATCTGTCCAATCGATTCGATGGCTTGTTCGGCGGCACCGATACCTGGGGCTGGCAGATCAATGCCAATACCAGCCGCTCCAAGGGTAGCTACAGCACATTGGGAATCGACGCCCGCATTACCGGCGACTTGACGCGAGCAGGCGCGGGTGACACACCGGCGGCTGACTACTTCGACCCCGGCTACCTCGATGGCAGCAAAACCAACGAACTGGTATCCATTTTGGGAGTCTGGGACAACGGCGAGACCACCTACGACCAGAGCATCATCAACGCCATCGTCAGCGGAGATCTGTTCGAGTTGCCGGCTGGCCCGCTGGGCGCGGCTTTCGGATTGGAGTACCGCACTTACGAGATCGACGACCAGCCCGGCCAATACTCGCGTAACAACTGGTTGTGGGGCTCTTCGAGCGCCAATGTCACAAAGGGCAAGGACAAGGTCAAAGAGGCGTTCGTAGAGCTGGAAGTGCCGCTGCTGCGCGGCGTCACCGGCATCGAATCGCTGACCGCGAATGTCTCGGGCCGCGTATTCGAGTACGACACCGTCGACGGCTCGGACAACGTCTGGAAAGTCGGCTTGAACTGGCAGATCAACTCAGCGCTGCGCGTCCGTGGCACGAGGGGCACGTCGTATCGCGCGCCAGGGCTCTACGAGTTGTATCTCGGCAACCAGACGGGATTCCAAAGCCAGACTGCCATCGATCCATGCGTCCGTTGGGGGGAGAGTTCCAACGATCAGTTGCGCGCCAACTGTGCTGCCATCGGCATTCCGGATAACTACACTGCCGCCGGCACCAGCAGCGCGACGGTGTACACGAGCGGCGGCGCTGGCCAGTTGACCCCGGAAACCTCCGTCGCGAAGAGCTTGGGCGTGGTCTTCACTCCGTCGTTTGCCAACCTCAACGTTGCTGTCGATTATTTCGACTACGAAGTCAACGGCCAGATCACTTCGCTGAGCGCGTCCGATATCGTCGGAGGCTGCTACGGCGCGGCGAACTTCCCGAACAATTTCTGCAACCTTCTTGTTCGCAACCCGGCCACCGCCCCGGCACAAGCGCACATGATCACGGATGTCTACGCGCAGTACGTGAATATCAACAGGCAGCGGGTCCGTGGTTATGACCTGACCGCAAACTGGGACCGCGAGTTCGGCTTCGGCAAGTTTGGCCTGGAGACTCAGGTCACCTACACGTTGGAAGACGTCGCCCAGATCTTTGACAGCGCCGAGGCCAGTGGCCTGTCCGATTCCGATCAGCTTGGCTACACCGGACGTCCGAAGCTTGTGGGCAATGTTGGCATGAACCTCCGCCGCGGTGATTGGACCTATCACTGGCTGAGCAGCTACATCGGCAAGACCTCCAACACGGACATCATCGAAAGGTTCACCTATCAGGGGCGTCCGAACTCGTACCGGGACATCACCGCCGATGCCCGTCACTACCACACCGTCTCGGTTGCCTACTCACAGCCGGACTGGGATCTCCTGGTGGGCGTCGCGAATGTGTTCGACAAGGAACCGCCGGTGATGACGACCGGCACAGCGACCCGTTACGGCAACATCCCGGCATTTGCCACGCAGTACGATCTGTACGGCCGTACCCCGTATGTGCGCCTGAAGTATCGCTTCTGATTCAGGGCCGAGTGTGCGATTCAAGGAAGGGCGGCCGTTGGCCGCCCTTCTTCGTTGGTGCCAGGCAGGCGAATATGGAAGCTCCAATCGCGTCAGCTTTAGTTGATCGTCAATCGCTCCTGATCGGCAGCGGGATGCAGATCAGAGAACGGGTCTCCAGTTCAATTTTCCCACTCTCCATCAAACCGACCCGGGCACAGTCCGTGCCGCGGCAGTGGGCTTGCCAACGCCCAGCTCTAGAACCGATCGCGATGAGATCGAAAACATCTCCAGCGGGACGGGGATGGGCTATAACAACCCCGGTCACATGGACTGGCGCTTCCGCCGGTCATGCAGCTCGAGGAAGGAAATTGCAATGTTGAATCTCAATAAAGCGCGCTTGTCGATCCTTGTCGCCGTTCCGCTGATGCTGGTATCCATGTCCGCCTCAGCGCAATCTCCTGTCGGCCGCTGGAAAACCATCGACGACGAGACCGGCCGGGTGAAGTCGATCGTCGAGATCACGCAGGGCGCCAACGGCCAGCTCAGCGGGCGGGTGGCGCAGGTGCTGCAGTCCGACCGCGGGCCGAATCCGACCTGTGACAAGTGTTCGGGCGAGCGCAAGGACCAGCCGATCACCGGCATGACGATCCTCTGGGGCCTGCGCCCCGATGGCAGCGAGTGGAGTGGCGGCACGATCCTGGACCCGGCCAACGGCAAGACCTACCGCTCCAAGGCCAAGTTGCTCGACGACAACCGCCTGGGCGTGTCGGGCTGCGTCGCGTTCATCTGCCGCGAGCAGGTGTGGCAACGCGAGTAGGCGCTGCGCCTTGGATCCCATTCACGAGGCCCGGCATTGCCGGGCCTCGTTGCGTCCGGCCGGTGGCTTTTCTTCGTGCTTCCTGCAGGCGGTCAGGCGGGCAGGCCGGCTCCGGCAACCCCGGCGCGCCGAGACCGGCTGCGCAAGGCCGCGCCGCCGGCGCATGCGATAATTCGCGGTCTTCTCCCCTGCCCCGCCCACCATGTCGCGCAAGCTGCTCGTCACCACCGCCCTGCCCTACGCCAATGGCCCGCTGCACCTCGGCCATCTGGTCGGCTACATCCAGGCCGACATCTGGGTGCGCGCGCGGCGCATGGCCGGCGACACCGCGCATTTCGTCTGCGCCGACGACACCCACGGCACGCCGATCATGCTGGCGGCCGAGAAGGCAGGCACCACGCCCGAGGCGTTCATCGCCGGGATCCAGGCCGGGCACGAACGCGACTTCGCCGAGTTCGGGATCGCCTTCGACCACTACGATTCGACCAATTCCCAGGTCAACCGCGAGACGGTCGAGGACATCTACGCGCGCCTGGTCGCCGGCGGCCACATCGCGCGCCGCGACGTCGCCCAGCTCTACGACCCGGTGCGGCAGATGTTCCTGCCCGACCGCTACGTCAAGGGCACCTGCCCCAACTGCGGCACGCCCGACCAGTACGGCGACAACTGCGAGAATTGCGGGGCCACCTATTCGCCGGGCGATCTGATCGATCCGGTCTCGGTGGTCAGCGGCGCGCGCCCGGAGCTGCGCGAGTCCGAGCATTTCTTCTTCGAGGTCGGCCACTTCGAGGGTTTCCTGCGCGCGTGGCTGGCGGGCGACGTGGCCCTGCCCGGCGTCAAGGCCAAGCTGCTGGAATGGCTGGACGGCGACGGCGGCCTGCGCGCTTGGGACATCTCGCGCGACGCGCCGTACTTCGGCTTCGAGATCCCGGGCCATCCCGGCAAGTTCTTCTATGTCTGGCTGGATGCGCCGATCGGCTACCTCAGCAGTTTCAAGGTGCTGTGCAGGCGCGAAGGCCTGGACTTCGACGCCTTCCTCGGCGCCGACAGCACGGCCGAGATGCACCACTTCATCGGCAAGGACATCGTCAACTTCCACGGCCTGTTCTGGCCGGCGACGCTGCACGGCGCCGGCCTGCGCGCGCCCACGCGGCTGCACGTCAACGGCTATCTGATGGTCGACGGCGCCAAGATGTCGAAATCGCGCGGCACCTTCGTCATGGCCCGCACCTATCTCGACCAGGGCCTGCACCCTGAAGCCCTGCGCTACTACTTCGCGGCGAAGTCCTCGGGCGGGGTCGATGACCTGGACCTCAACCTGGCCGATTTCGTCGCGCGGGTGAACGCCGACCTGGTCGGCAAGTTCGTCAATCTCGCCAGCCGCTGCGCGGGTTTCATCGGCAAGCGTTTCGACGGCCGCCTGGCCGCGGCGCTGCCGGAGCCTGCGATGTACGTGCGCTTCATCGAAGCGCTGGCGCCGGTACGCGAGGCCTACGCGCGCAACGAGCCAGCCAGCGTGCTGCGCCAGGTCATGGCGCTGGCCGACGAGGCCAACCGCTACATCGACGAGAAGAAGCCCTGGGTGATCGCCAAGCAGGACGGCAGCGACGCCGAACTGCAGGCCGTGTGCACGCAAGGGCTCAACCTGTTCCGGGTGCTGGCCGGTGCCCTGCGTCCGGTGCTGCCGGGCATCGCCGACGCGGTCGATGCGTTCCTCGCCGCACCGACGCGCCGCTGGGCCGACCTCGACACGCCGCTGCTCGAGCACGCCATCGCGCCCTACGCGCCGCTGTTCACCCGTATCGACCCCAAGCAGATCGACGCCATGACCGAAGCCAGCAAGGACACCATGACCGCGGCCCCCGCCGCGCCCAAGGCCGCGACAGCAACCGCTGCCGCAGCCGCGCCGCCGCAGCCTTCCGCCGCGGCGGAAAAGCCCGCCGAAACCAGCGACAGCGCAACGATCTCGATCGACGATTTCGCCAAGCTCGACTTGCGCATCGGCAAGGTACTGGCCTGCGAGACCGTCGAGGGCTCGGACAAGCTGCTGCGCTTCGAACTCGACGCCGGTGCGCTGGGCAAGCGCCAGATCTTCTCGGGCATCCGTGCCAGCTACGACGATCCGGCCGCGCTGGTCGGGCGCAACGTGGTGTTCATCGCCAACCTGGCGCCGCGCAAGATGCGCTTCGGCATCAGCGAGGGCATGATCCTGTCGGCCGGTTTCGATGCCGGCGCGCTGGCACTGCTCGATGCCGATGCCGCCGCCGAGCCGGGCATGCCGGTCCGCTGAGAACGCGCTGGAAAACCGCCGAAACACTCGCCGCCGCGCACCGCGATGCCCATGCTTCCGCTCGTCGAACGCCTGGACCGGCTGCTGCCGCAGACGCAGTGCGGGCAATGCGGCTACGCCGGCTGCCGGCCCTACGCCGAAGCCATGGCCGCAGGCCTGGCCGGCATCGACCACTGCCCGCCGGGCGGCGATGCCGGCGCGCGCGCACTGGCACGCCTGCTCGGCGTGCCGCCGCGCCCCTATGACCGCAGCCGCGGCGTGCAGACCGTCGCGCAGGTCGCGGTGGTGGTCGAGGCCGACTGCATCGGCTGCACCAAATGTATCCAGGCCTGCCCGGTCGATGCGATCGTCGGCGGCTCGAAACTGATGCACACCGTCATCGCGCCGCTATGCACCGGCTGCGCGTTGTGCGTGCCGGCCTGTCCGGTCGACTGCATCGTGCTGCAGCCGACCCGGAACTGAACTCAGGGCGTAACCGCTTCCGGCGCGACCAGGCCGGCGGGCAGCGCCGGTTCGGCAGCCGCCGGGAACGGCACCACCGGATACTTGATGGCGCCCGCCAGCGTGCAGCCGCTGCAGACACGCTCCACCGCGTAGCCCTTGGCCGCCAGCTTGTCGACCACGCCATCCTCGCCCAGCAGGTGCAGCGCGCCGACCACCACCAGGGTGTCGCCGGTCTCCTGCAGCATCTGCTCGAGCTTGGGCAGCCAGGCATCGTTGCGCTCGGTGTTGATGCGCGCATACAACGCCGGGAAGCGCGCGCGCATGTCCACCGCCAGCTGGTTCCACAGCGTATCGGCATCGCCGCCGCGCCAGGCGCCGTGCAGCAGCTCGATCTGCGCCTGGCCATCCCGGGTCTGTGCCAGTGCCTCCTGCAGCATCTGCACCTGCTCCAGCCGATCCATGCCGTCGAAGAAGGCGATCTGCTGCTGCGCGGTCTCCAGCCCCGAGGTCGGCTTGCCGGCTGCGCCTGCCTGGCGACCGAGATTGACGTCGAGGCCCAGCGCGGGATCGAGGCCGTAGCGGCCGAGTTCGGTCGTGGTCAGAATGAGCGAGGCGAACCACGGCTCGAACATCTGCAGCGTCTGCGCGTTCATGCCCATCGCCTGCAGCGTCGGCAGGTTCGTCTGCACCCAGGCATCGAGCGCGGCGGACGTGTCAGCGGGCAGTTCGGCATCGAGCCGCGAGCCGTCGCTGCGCAACCCGGCCTGCATCATCTGCATCGCCAGGGTGGGCGAGGCCAGCTCCTCCGGCGCGAGCTCGAACACCACATCGCCCGCACGCGCCAGCGCCTGGTCGACATCGCCCGACAGCGGGTAGTCGGCCGGCTTGAGGAAGTGGAACGAGCCCAGCAGGAACAGCGTGCCGTGCTCGCCGCGCACCTGCCACAGCAGCGGCACCGGCGGCGCCTGCTGCGCAGGCGGC
>JAFAFY010000161.1 GCA_023423235.1 Pseudomonadota bacterium | reverse complement strand
CCGTGCAGCACGCCGGCGACGGTCTGCGCGAACGCCTCGTCGTCGGACTGCACGGTGATCGCGGTCGGCAGGCCGGAGGCCACCTCGCGCGCGAACGACGGCCCGGTGACCACGGCCAGCGGCACGTGGTCGCCGACCAGGTCGCCGGCCACTTCATGCAGGAACCGGCCAGAGCCGGGCTCGAAGCCCTTGGTCGCCCACGACACGCCCACGCCTTCGGGGCGCAGCGGTGCCAGCAGTTCCAGGGTTTCGGTGAATGCATGCGAGGGCACCACCACCAGGATCAGACCGGCGCCCTCGACGGCGCGGGCGAGATCGGTGGTGGCGCGCAGGCCTTCGGGCAGGGCAATCGCCGGCAGGTAGCGCGGGTTCTCGTGGCGGGTGTCGATCGCCTCGATGGTCGCCGCGTCGCGGCCCCACAGCGTGGTCGGGTGGCCGTTGCGCGCGATCAGCGAGGCGAGCGCGGTACCCCAGGAGCCCGCGCCCAGTACCGCGACCGCCATCCTGCGGTCGCCCACGATCAGGCGTTGCCGATCTGGTCGGTGGTCGGCTGCTCGCCGGCCTGCTGGCTGCGCTGGCGCAGGCCTTCGGCATAGAGCGCGTCGAAATTGATCGGCTGCAGCAGGAACGGCGGGAAGCCGCCGGCCTGGATCAGCTCGCCGATCAGCTGGCGGGCATAGGGATACAGCACGTTCGGGCACTGGGTGCCGAGCAGGGCGTCGAGGGTGTTGGGGTCGAAACCAGCCAGGCCGAACACGCCGGCCTGCTTCACTTCGGCCACGTACACGGTGTTGGCGCTGTCCTCGCCGGTGGCGCAGGTCAGGGTGATGCCCAGCACCACCTCGTAGGCGTTCTCGCCGACGCGCTGCACGCTCTGGTTGAGGTTCATGTTGAGCTGCGGCTGCGACTGCTCGTTGAAGATCGCCGGCGACTTGGGCGACTCGAACGAGACGTCCTTGACGTAGATCTTCTCGACGCTGAACTGCGGGCCGGCCGGCTGCGCCTGGGCGGCGCCATTGGCGCCTGCGGCACCGTTCGCTTGTTCTTCGGACATTGCTTCAACTCCAGGAGGGGTAAGGACGCGCACGCGCGCCAGCGAAAACGAGGGATCGGACGCCCGATTATGGCATCCGCGGCGGCAGGGGCCGGGTCAGCCCTTGCCCTTGACCAGCGGCAGGTCGGCCTGCTGCCAGCCGCCGATGCCGCCGTCGAGGACGTAGACGTTCTGGAAGCCGGCCTTCTTCAGCCGCTTGGCGGCATCGGTGGCGGTGCTGCCGGTCTTGCACACCAGCACCACCGGCAACGCCTTGGCGGCGCTGAGCTGCTTGTTCTCCGGGTCGAACTGGCTCATCTGCACGTTCTTCGAGCCGGAGATGTGGCCCTTGGCGAAATCGCCCGAGGGGCGCAGGTCGACGACCAGGGCGTTGTCGCGGTTGACCAGGGCGGTCAGCTCGGCCGGGCGCAGGGTCTTGAAGCCGCGGAACAGGCGCGAGATCTCGTTGAAGATGATCGCCGCCGTCAACGCGGCGAGGATCAGCGACAGCATCTGGTTTCGGCCGAGGAAGGCCAGCAGTTCTTCGAAGTTCACGGATGGATCGACGATGGGCAGCGGGCGGCGATTGTCGCATACCGCGCCAGGCGAACTCATTGCACCCGGCAAACGCTGCCCAACCCTGCGGCCCCGGCCCGGCGCGACCTGCCGCCGTGCGGGGCGGCGCGCGACGGGGTTGCCGGCCCGGCCGGCGGCGTCGGGCAGTCAGCCTGCAGGGCGCGGCCCTACTCGCCTTCCCACAGGTCCGGCAGGCCGTCGGTGATCCACCACGTGCCTGCGGCGGCGTCGTAGCGCCAGTGCTCGGTGTAGCGCACGGTGCGCTCGGCCATGGTGTGGCGGTTGACCACGGCGATGTCGATCAGGCGGGTGGCGCTGGTGGCATCGACCGCGCCGCCGCCGCGCTCGGTGTAGCCGGTCACCTGGATCTGCCGGTAGCGCTCGCGCGCCTGCTCGGTCAGCGGGTGGGCCTGGCGCCATTCCGGGTCGACCAGCTGCCAGGCGCTGTCGAAATCGTTCCAGCGCACCGCCGCCGACCACGCGTACTGCACGCGGTCGAGCGCCTGCATCGGCTTGCCGGTGCTGGCGCAGCCGCCCGCAAGCAACGCCACCAGTGCCAGCAGGCACAGGGTGGACCAGGCGCGTCGGCGGGACGGAAGCGGCATCGGGCGATCCATGCGGAAGGGAGGCGCCGATGGTAGCGCGGACGCCGGCCCGGGCGTCAGGCGGCGCGCCCCGCAGGCGCAGGTGCCCGCAGACGCGGATGAGGCGACGTCAGTCGGATGCCGCGTCCAGCCCCATCTGCCAGAAATCCGCTTCCAGCCGCGCGGCCTTGGCGAAGGTCGCGACCAGCGCGTCGAACCGCGCCTCGCCGCCGTTACGGCGGCCCAGGTCGTCCAGCCAGGCTTGGGTGTCGCGGCCCAGTTGCTGGAAGGCGTCGCCGGCGTACTCGCCGATCCACTCGCGATAGGGATGCGTCGCCGTCAGGGCATCCACCCCGTGCGGCGCTAGGCGGCGGCCGATCTCGGCGTAGCCCAGCGTGCACGGGCTCAGCGCCACCTGCAGCTCCAGCAGGTCGCCGGACAGACCGATGTCCAGCACCCAGCGGGTGTAGGCGACGGTCGCCGGATGTTCGGCGCTGGCCTCGACATCGGCGGCCGACAGCCCCCAGCGCGCGCACAGCCGCAGGTGCAGGTGCATCTCGACATCGACGATCGCCGCCAGCCCCGCATTGGCGATGCGCATGTCGGCCAGGCTGCGGGCCTTGTAGGCGGCCAGCGCATGGGCGCGGGCGAACTGGATCAGGAACAGGTAGTCCTGCACCAGGTAGCGCCGGAACGCCGCCTGCGGCAGGGTGCCGTCGCCAAGCCCGCGCACGAAGGCATGGTCGATGTAGGCGTCCCAGTCCGGCGCAGCTGCCTGCTTCAGGCGTTCGAACAGTCCCATGCTCAGGCGCCGGACGCGGCGTAGGCCGCATCGAAGAACGCGAGTTCCAGCTGCACCGCGCGCTGGAAGAAATCGCGCGCCAGCGCGTCCTCGGCCGGGCCGACACGGTCCAGTTCACCGCGCAGGAACGCGACGAAATCGCGGAAGAACGCGTTGTCGTGCAGGGTGATCCATTCGGCGTGGACGAAGTTCTGCGGCAACGGCTGCGGCGCGCGCGCGGCCCAGTCCAGGTACAGCCATTCGGCGACGTTGAGCACTGCCAGCGTCGCCACGTACGAGCGCGTCGCCGCGGCCTCGCGCATGATCGCCTGGAAACCTGCGGTCGGCGCGCTGTCGGGAATCGCCGCGCGCGCGGCCGCATCCACGCCCAGCGCCTCGAAGGCGCGCAGGAAGTAGGTGTTCTCCTCGCCCGAGACCATGCCGGCGAAACGCCCGAAGCGCAGCCGCGCCTCGAAGGTGTCGGCGCTGGCGATCGCCGCGCCCAGCAGGGTCAGGAAGCTGTCGAGGAAGCGGTGGTCCTGCACCAGATAGGCGGCCATCACCGTATCGTCGATGCTGCCGTCCAGCAGTTCGCGTACGAAGCGGTGGTCGACGGCCTGCGACCAGGTGGGCTGGGCGGATGCGCGCAGCGTGTCGGTGTAGCGGTGGCTCATGGCGGCTCCGGTGAGGATGGTCGGGGGAAGGTCCGATCGGGTCGTCCGCAAGTGCGGGAAGCGGGTCGGGCTGGCGCGCGCGGCGCGGGGGCTGGCCACGGTCGATTGTCGGCCAGGGCGCCGGCGGCGTCCACGCGCTGCGCGCAGTGCCGCGGGCGTGGCATGCGGCGACAGGCGATAATCGCGGCATGAACGCACCCTGCAATATCGCCGCCGCGCTGCCGCAGCTGGCGCGCGCGCATCCGGACCGGATCGCGATGCGCTGCCCCGGACGCGATGGCGCCTATGCCGACACCGATGCCCTGACCTACGCCGCGCTGGATACGCGCAGCGACGCCATTGCCGCCGGCCTGGGCCAGCGCGGCATCGGCCGCGGCACGCGCGTTGTGGTGATGGTGCGGCCCACCCCGGAATTCTTCCTGTTGATGTTCGCGCTGTTCAAGGCCGGCGCGGTGCCGGTGCTGGTGGATCCGGGCATCGACCGGCGCGCACTGCGCCAGTGCCTGGACGAAGCCCGGCCCGAGGCCTTCATCGGCATTCCGCTTGCCCAGCTGGCGCGAATGCTGCTGCGCTGGGCGCCATCGGCGCGGGTACGCATCACCACCGGACGCCATGCCGTTCTGGCCGACGCCACGCTGGCCGCGGTCGAGCGCGCGGGCACCGGCGCAGGCCCGCAGCTGGCCGATACCGCGGGCGACGATGTCGCCGCGATCCTGTTCACCAGCGGCTCGACCGGCGTGCCCAAGGGCGTGGTTTACCGCCACCGGCATTTCCTCGCCCAGGTCGACATGCTGCGCGAAGCCTTCGGCATCGCCGCCGGCGGCGTCGACCTGCCGACCTTCCCGCCGTTTGCGCTGTTCGACCCGGCGCTGGGCCTGACCTCGATCATCCCGGACATGGACCCCACGCGGCCGGCCAGCGCCGACCCGGAAAAGCTGCACGCCGCGATCGCGCGTTTCGGCGTCGACCAGTTGTTCGGCTCGCCGGCCCTGATGCGCGTGCTGGCCGACTACGGCCGGCCGCTGGCCACGCTGCGGCGGGTGACTTCCGCCGGCGCGCCGGTGCCGCCGGACGTGGTGGCAACGATCCAGTCGCTGCTGCCGGACGATGCGAACTTCTGGACGCCCTACGGCGCCACCGAATGCCTTCCGGTCGCGGTCATCGAAGGCCGCGAACTGGTGGCGCTGCGCACCCGCACCGAGCACGGTGCGGGCACCTGCGTCGGCCGCGGGGTCGCGCCCAACGTGGTGCGCATCATCGCCATCGACGACGCTGCCATTCCGGCCTGGTCGGACGCGCTGCTGGCCACGCCCGGGCTGGTCGGCGAGATCACCGTCGCCGGGCCGACCGCGACCGACAGCTACTTCAACCGCGACGCGCAGACCGCGCTGGCCAAGATCGTCGAGACCCTGCCGGATGGCAGTACCCGCGTGGTCCACCGCATGGGCGACCTCGGCTATTTCGACGGCGAGGGCCGGCTGTGGTTCTGCGGCCGCAAGGGCCACCGCGTGGTGACGGCCACCCGCACGCTGTGCACCGAGCAGGTCGAGCCGGTGTTCAACGTGCATCCGGACGTGCGCCGGACCGCGCTGGTCGGTGTGGGTGCGCGCGGCACGCAGCGGCCGGTGCTGTGCGTGGAACTGCAGCCTGGCGTGGCGAAAGTCGAACAGGCGCGGATTGCCGATGAACTGCGGCATATCGGCGAAGGCTTCGTGCATACCGCGCAGATCGACACCTTCCTGTTCCATCCGGGCTTCCCGGTCGACATCCGCCACAACGCCAAGATCGGTCGCGAGACGCTCGCGGCGTGGGCGGCGACGCAGTTGCCCGATGCGGAGAACGCGGCATGAAACTCCTGGTCACCGGCGGCGGCGGATTCCTCGGCCAGGCGCTGTGCCGCGGGCTGGTCGAACGCGGGCACGAGGTCGCCAGCTTCAACCGCGGCCACTACCCCGGGCTCGACGCCCTTGGCG
>JAFAFY010000110.1 GCA_023423235.1 Pseudomonadota bacterium | reverse complement strand
GGTGCGACCAGCGGCAGGTCGACGGTGCGGTACTCGCCGGCCGGTGCATCGGGCACGCGCAGCGGCATGTCGGGCAGGCCGCTCTCGGGCGCCGGCCCCTTGACCAGCATCGGCAGGAAGATCACCGCGATCGCGATCAGCACGGCGGCGCCGATCAGGCGTTGTTTCAATCCGGGGGTCATGGAGGTCCGGGCGACGGGAATCCGGCCGGAATTATACGCGCGCCCGCCCGCGGACTTCTTGAGGAACCTCTGAACAGGCCAGCGCTTGCCGGTCATTCCCGCGAAGGCGGGAATCGTGCGCCTTTGCCTTCAATGACTTGAAAGTCCCGGGATGACCGGACCTACGTCCGTTCAAGGGCCCCGCGTTCGCGGGAATGCCGACCCGTCCAGACCTTTGCTTGACGCCGGACGCGCTCAGGCCGTCTGCGGGCCATCCTGCAACAGTGCCAGCGCCGTCGCCGCGGCATGGAACGAGCCGAACACCAGGATGCGGTCGCCGGGCTGCGCTGCGCCACGCGCCGCCACCAGTGCCGCGGCGACATCGGCATGTCGCCCGGCCGCGGCCGCGACGTCTGCCGCTGCCGCGGAACCGTCGGCCAGTCGCGTCGCCAGCGCCTCCACGTCCTGCCCGCGCGCACCCGCATCCACCAGCCCGGCCAGCCACCACTGCGCGACCTGCGGCGCCAGGGCTTCGACCACGCCGGCCACGTCCTTGTCGCCGAGTGCGGCATAGACCGCCAGCACCCGCCCGGCCGCCGGCGCGGCGCGCAACCACTCGGCCAGCGCGCGCGCAGCCTGCGGGTTGTGTGCCACATCGACCAGGATCTCCACGCCATCGCACTCGAAGCGCTGCAGGCGCGCCGCCAGCGAGGCACTGCCGATGCCCGCCACCAGCGCCGCATCGGGCACCACGCGTGGCAGCGCGCGCATCGCCGCGACCGCCGCCGCGGCATTGCGCAACTGCACCGGCGCGGCCAGCGTGGGCATCGGCAGCGCGATTTCGTAACCCACCTCGCGCCAGGTCCAGTAGCGGGCGTCGCCCGCGGCAGCGTCGTCCACTGCAACCTCGCCCGCTGCACCCTGTCCCGCAGAACCCCGGCCAATCGACACCAGATAATCGCTGCCACCGCGGATCGCCACCGCGCCGATCGCATACGCATGCCGCAGCACGCTGGCCGGCGGGTCGGTATCGCCCAGCACCAGCGGCTTCCAGGCACGCGCGATACCGGACTTCTCCCGCCCGATCGCCTCGATGTCCGCGCCCAGCCAGTCCTGGTGGTCGAGGTCGACGGTGGTGATCACCGCGACATCCGGGTCGACGATGTTGACCGCATCCAGGCGCCCGCCCAGGCCGACCTCCAGCACCGCGAGGTCCAGGCGCGCGCGCGCGAACAGCCACAGCGCGGCCAGCGTGCCGGTCTCGAAATAGGTCAGCGGCGTGTCGCCGCGCGCGGCCTCGACCGCCTCGAACGCCTCGACCAGCGCCTCATCCCCCACATCGACGCCATCGATGCGCACGCGCTCGTTGTAGGCCAGCAGGTGCGGCGAGGTGTAGGCCCCCACGCGCCAGCCCGCGGCGCGCGCGATCGCCTCGGCAAAGGCGACCGTCGAACCCTTGCCGTTGGTGCCGGCGACGGTGATGACCTGCGCGGCTGGACGCCCGCAGGCCATGCGCGCGTAGACCGCGCCCACGCGCTCCAGGCCCAGTTCGATCCCGGCCGGATGCCGCGCCTCGATGACGGCCAGCCACTCGGCCAACGAACGCGCCCGGCTCATAGCGCGCGGTGGACCGCCTCGCCGAAGAACGGAGTGTGGTGCGCGCAGTCGTTGAGCCGCACCACCTCCAGCTGCCCGGCCGAGGGGCCTTCCAGCAGGTTCAGCGTGGTCGGCGCCTGGCGGAAGGTCCACAGCTTCGAGAACGGGATGCCGAGCAGGCGACACAGGAGCACCCGGTTGACCGCGTCGTGGGCGACGACCAGTGCGGTATCGCCTGCGCCCAACCCATCGAGCGCAGCGGTGAATGCAGGCCAGGCACGGTCGAACACCTGCTGCAACGATTCGCCGCCGGGCATCTGCACGCTGTCGGGGGCGTCGCGCCACGCCGCCAGGCGCTCGGGATCGCGCGCCCCGATCTCGCTGGCCAGCAGCCCCTCCCAGGTGCCGTGGGCGATCTCGGCCAGGCCGGCATCGGTGGTCAGCAGCGATTCGCGCGCCGGCCCCAGCGCCAGGCGCGCGGTGTGGTTGGCACGCGAGAGCGGCGAGCTGACCGCGCGGTCGATGCGCACCTCGGCCAGCCGCGCGCCGAGCTGCGCGGCCTGGCGTTCGCCCACCGGCGAGAGCGGAATGTCCTCCTGCCCCTGGTAGCGGCCTTCGGCGTTCCACGGCGTTTCGCCGTGGCGGGCAAGCAACACTCTCATCGCGCGGATTCCCTGTGGGATGGCGCGACAGTCTAAGCCAAGCGGCCACGGCGGATGCGCGGGGCGCGGCCGTTCACTCGCGCGGCGCAACTCCCATTTCCTGCAGCAGCCGCGGCGCGGGCGCCACTTCCTGCATGACCCAGCGGATGTAGCGCTGGTCAACGGAAATGGTGCGGGTCATCGCCGGGTCGAACACCCAGTTCGAGACCACCGCCTCCCAGGTCATGTCGAACAGCAGGCCGGTCAGCCTGCCCTCGCTGTCGAGCACGGGCGAGCCGGAGTTGCCGCCTGTGACGTCGAGGTCGGAGAGGAAGTTCACCGGCACCGTACGCAGGCGCCGGTCGGCCAGGCCGCCATGGCGCCTGGCGGCGATCGCGTCGAGCTCGGCCTGGGGCGCGTCGAACGGCTCGACGCCGGTCGCCTTGGCCGGAATCTCTTCCAGCCGGGTGAAGGCCGGCTGCTTGTCACCGGCCAGGCTGGTGTAGGGCGTCACCTTGCCGAAGGTGATGCGCAGCGAGGAATTGGCATCGGGATAGACCGCCTCGCCCCGGCTGCGGCGATAGTCGGCGACGGCCTGCAGCGCCACCGGCCGCAGCGCCAGCATGTCGCCGGCGCGGGCCTTGCCGGCCAGTTCGATCTCCAGCAGGCTCGGGGTCATCGCCACCGCGTACTGGATCGCCGGGTCGCGGCTGCGGTCGAACGCGGTGCGATCGGCGGCGAACCATTTCAGGCGCGCATCGCCCTCGCCCAGCTCGCTGCGCTGCAGGCGGTCGAGCGCCCGGTCGATGGCGGCCTCGTCGTTGCCGCCCAGCCACTTGTCCAGCGCCGCGATGCGCTGGTCGGCCGGCAGGGCGACGTACTGCAACAGGGCGTAGCGGGTCAGCAGGCGGTCCATCGCCGGCACGTAGCGCCGGTCCATCTGCCGCAGCCCGCCTTCGATCACCGGCAGGTCGCGGACCTGGAAGCCCTGCTCGCGCATGGCGTCGGGCTTTTCCTTTTCCACCGCCAGCCGGTAGAGCCGCACCGCGGTCGACAGCAGGCCGCTGTTGTCGAGCAGGCCCATGACCAGGTCGCGGTCGCGGGTGGCGCGCGCCTGGGCCTCGCGTTCACCGATCTTCGCGTGCGCATCCAGCGCCGCCGCGCCGTCGGCGCCCTGCCCACGCAGCCACGCCAGCACGGCGGCCTCTTCGGCCTGCTTGTGGGCCAGCGCGCCGATGCGCTCGAAGCCCTGCAGCTGGCCCTCGTAGTTCTTCAGCGTGTTCTGCCAGCCGCGCACCGCGCTGGCATAGCGCACCTCGATCTCGGGGTCGCTGCTGCCCTGGGCTTCGACCAGGTCGATCAGCGCGCGGTAGTGGCGCCCGATCTGCGGGTAACGCCAGTCGATGGTCTCGGCGAATTCCTCGGCCGAGGCATAGCGGCTGGTGCGCCCCGGATACCCGGCCACCATGACGAAGTCGCCCTCGCGCAGCGGCTTGTCCGCCAGCCGCAGCACACGCTGCGGGGTGTAGGGGACGTTGCCTTCGGCATAATCCGCCGGCCGACCGTCCGCGCCGACGTAGGCGCGGTAGAAGGCGAAATCGCCGGTGTGGCGCGGCCACATCCAGTTGTCGACGTCGCCGCCGAAGCTGCCGATACCGCCGGCCGGCGCGTAGACCAGTCGCACGTCGCGGATCTCCAGGTTGCGGAACAGCCGGTAGCTGTTGCCGCCGAAGAAACTGTAGAGCCGGCAGCGGTAGCCGGGCTCGGCCTCGCAGCGTGCGACCAGCGACTTCTCGATGCCGTCGAGCGCGGTCGTGCGGCCCAGCGCATCGGGCGCGGCGGCGATCGCCGCCTGCACCTCGGCGGTCACGTCCTGGATGCTGTCCAGGGCGTAGATGCGCGCGTTGGGGCCGGCGGAGATCTCGTCGCCAAGCCCGGCGGCATTGAAGCCGTCGCGCATCAGGTTGTTCTCGGGCGTGGAATTGAGCTGGATCGCCCCGTACGCGCAGTGGTGGTTGGTGATCACCAGGCCCTGCGACGAGACGAAGCTGGCGGTACAGCCGCCCAGCGACACCACCGCGCCCAGCGGATCGCCCGACAGGTCCGCCAGCCGCGCGGGATCGAGCTTCAGCCCGGCCGACTTCAACGCCGGCGCGATTTCCGGCAGCTGCTGCGGCACCCACATCCCCTCGCCGGCATTGGCCTGTTGACTGCAGACAATGACGCCGAGAAGCGTCGCGGCAAGAAGCGGTTTGCGCATCGGTGGACCTGCAGGAAGTGCGGAATCGGAAGCCGCCAAGTCTAGCCACTGCATCGCGATGCGGCCAAACCGGGGCTGTCCGGCACTGCGTGCGGCCACTGCAGCGCAGCACGGCGCCAGAGGGCCGCCCCGTATAATGGGCGGCTGAATCCGCGCAATCCGGGGCACGAACAATGGCATCCACGATGAAGGCGCTGGTCAAGCGCGAAGCGTCCAAGGGCATCTGGATGGAGCAGGTGCCAATCCCCGCGCCCGGCCCCAACGGCGTGCTGATTAAGCTCGAGAAGACCGCGATCTGTGGCACCGACCTGCACATCTACCTGTGGGATGAATGGAGCCAGCGCACGATCAAGCCGGGCCTGGTGATCGGCCACGAATTCGTCGGCCGCATCGTCGAACTGGGCTCGGCGGTCACTGGCTACGCGGTGGGCCAGCGCGTCTCCGCCGAGGGCCACATCGTCTGCGGCCATTGCCGCAACTGCCGCGCCGGCAAACCGCACCTGTGCCCGAACACCGTCGGCATCGGCGTGACCCGCGACGGTGCGTTCGCCGAGTACATCGTGATGCCGGCGACCAACCTGTGGCCGATCCCCGACCAGATTCCGTCCGAGCTGGCCGCGTTCTTCGACCCTTACGGCAACGCCGCGCACTGCGCGCTGGAGTTCGACGTCGTCGGCGAGGACGTGCTGATCACCGGCGCCGGCCCCATCGGGGTGATGGCGGCCGGCATCTGCAAGCACATCGGCGCACGCAACGTGGTGGTGACCGACGTCAACGACTACCGCCTCAAGCTGGCCGCCGACATGGGTGCGACCCGCGTGGTCAACGTCAGCAACACCTCGCTCAAGGACGTGATGGCCGACCTGCACATGGAAGGCTTCGACGTGGGCCTGGAGATGAGCGGCAACCCGCGCGCCTTCAACGACATGCTCGATTGCATGTACCACGGCGGCAAGGTCGCCCTGCTCGGCCTGCTGCCCAAGGGCGCGGGCATCGACTGGGACCGCATCATCTTCAAGGGCCTCACCGTGCAGGGCATCTACGGCCGCAAGATGTACGAGACCTGGTACAAGATGACCCAGCTGGTGCTCTCGGGCTTCCCGCTGGGCAAGGTACTCAGCCACCAGTTGCCGATCGACGATTTCCAGGCCGGATTCGACCTGATGGAATCGGGCAAGTCGGGCAAGGTGGTGCTGAGCTGGAACTGATTGCCGCCAGTCCCGCAATGGCAGGAGGCGCCCTGCAACAGCCCGAAGTTCTGCTGATCCAGCACCTTTGATGTTTCCCCGGAAGACACCGGGCTCCCGCCTGCACGGGAGTGACGAGCGAGAAACAAGATGTCCCTGACCGAGCGCTACGCCACCACCCTCGACGAGATCCGCGACGCCGGGCTGTTCAAGTCCGAGCGCATCATCACCAGCCCGCAGTCGGCCGAGATCACGCTGGAAGACGGGCGCACGGTGCTGAACTTCTGCGCCAACAACTACCTGGGCCTGGTCGACCATCCCGACATCATCGCCGCAGCCAAGGCTGCGCTCGATACCCACGGCTTCGGCATGGCCTCGGTGCGGTTCATCTGCGGCACCCAGGACTTGCACAAGCAGCTCGAGCAGACCATCTCCGCGTTCTTCGGCAAGCAGGACACGATCCTCTATGCCGCCTGCTTCGATGCCAATGGCGGCCTGTTCGAGCCGCTGCTGGGCGAGAACGACGCGATCATCAGCGACGCGCTCAACCATGCCTCGATCATCGACGGCGTGCGCCTGTGCAAGGCCCGACGCTACCGCTACGCCAACTGCGACATGGCCGACCTGGAAGCGCAGCTCAAGCAGGCGCGCGCCGACGGCGCCGGCACCATCCTGATCACCACCGACGGCGTGTTCTCGATGGACGGCTTCATCGCCCCGCTCGACGACATCACCGCGTTGGCGGCGAAGTACGACGCGCTGGTGCATATCGACGAATGCCATGCCACCGGCTTTCTCGGCGCCACCGGCCGCGGCTCGGCCGAAGTGAAAGGCGTGCTGGAGAAGATCGACATCATCACCGGCACCCTGGGCAAGGCGATGGGCGGCGCGCTGGGCGGCTTCACCACGGCCAGGCGCGAAGTCATCGAACTGCTGCGCCAGCGCTCGCGCCCGTACCTGTTCTCCAACTCGCTGCCGCCGCACGTGGTCGCGGCCGGCATCAAGGCCTTCGAGATGCTCGATGCCGCCGGCGAACTGCGCGAACGCCTGGCGGGCAACACCGCCTACTTCCGCGAGCGGATGACCGCCGCCGGTTTCGATGTGCGCCCGGGCGTGCACCCGATCAGCCCGGTGATGCTCTACGACGCCAAGCTGGCCCAGCGTTTCGCCGAGCGCTTGCTGGAGGAGGGCATCTACGCGATCGGCTTCTTCTTCCCGGTCGTGCCCAAGGACCAGGCGCGCATCCGCACCCAGATCAGCGCGGCGCATACGCGCGCGCACCTGGACCACGCGATCGACGCCTTCACACGCATCGGCCGCGAGCTGGGCGTGCTGAAGCAGTAACCGGACGCCTGCGTTGCCGAAGCCGGCATCGGATACGCGGCCGGCCACACAGGCGCGGCGCTAGGCAGGCGGCGCCGGCGCCGTCGCCGAAGGCGGCGCCAGCCGGCTGATCTCCTCCGCAGAGAGCTCGCGCCAGGCGCCCTTGGCCAGCTCGCCCAGCGCAAGCCGGCCGATCGCCACGCGCACCAGCCGCAGCACGCCGATATCGAACGCTGCCAGCAGGCGCCGGATCTGCCGGTTGCGGCCCTCGTCGAGCACGATCTCCAGCCACGCATTGCGCCCGCCGCTGCGCAGCACGCGCGCGGCGGCGACCTGCAACCACTCGCCTTCCGCGTCGATGCCGGCATGCAGCGCCGCGAGCACGCCGTCGTCCGGCAGCGTGTCCACCTGCACGTGATAGGTCTTCGACGGCCCCTGCGCGGGATCGGCGATACGCGCCGCCCAGGCCGGGTCGCTGGTGAACAGCAGCAAGCCCTCGCTGGCCTTGTCCAGCCGCCCGACCGGCGCGACCCAGCCGACATCGGCCGCGTCCAGGCAGCGGTAGACGGTGTCGCGGCCCTGCTCGTCACGTGCCGAGGTCACCAGACCGCGCGGCTTGTTGAGCATCAGGTAGCGATGCGCCGCGCCCGTGGCCGCCTTCCCCTCGATGCGGATGCGCGCCTCGTCCAGAGCGACCGGGTATTCGGGATCGTCGATACGCACGCCCGCGATCCGCACCCTGCCCTCGCGCACCCAGCGTTCGGCCTCGCTGCGCGAACACAGCCCGCGCTTGGACAGCACGCGCGCAATGCCGTAGCGCGGCGGGCGGCGCGCGGTGCTCACGTGGGGCATCGCCCACAAGCAAACGGCCCGCACAAGCGGGCCGTCGGTGCTGCAGCCTGCAGGGGCCGCGCGGCGGTCATTCGGTCGGCGGCGCTTCCGCCGGGGCCGCAGCCTCGGGAGCGGGCGCATTGGGGTCGACGCGACGACCGACGCTGTAGCCATTGGCCTGCAGCCAGGCATCGAAGTCGTCCGCCGTCATGCGCTTGCCGCCCTGGGTCATGTTGAAACGATAGGGCGTGTTGTCGAATTCGGTCTGCTTGACGTAGGCGGCCGGATCGTTCGGGCTGACAGCGCCCGGCGCCGGGGTCGCGACGGCGACGTTCTGGCATTTCTCGATCTGCAGGCGCAACAGCACCTGGTCGACCGCCTGCGCCTCGTCGTAGGCACGCGACAGCACTGCGCTGGTGCCCAGGCGATAGCTCGGCGCGGACAGCTCGGGCGAGAGCGGCGCCAGCACGGTGGGCTGCAACGGCGTCGCGGTGCGCGCGCCGAGACTGGCGCAATCCGCGGCCTGGCCGGCAACCGGCAGGGCCAGCAGGATCAAGAGTGTTGCCATCGTGCGCATGCTTACGTTCCGCCATTCCAGAGTGCGCACGAGTGTATGCAGCCCCCCGCCGCACCACAAGTTCTTTCGCGGCCAGGCGATGCGGCAGCAATCACGCCACGCATCCGCGCGTGTCGTGACAAAGCTGCCACGCGAGACGGACAACGGCATCGACAATGCGCCGTCGGCCACGACGCCAAGCTCGCGCCGCCTTGGGACCCGGGCGCTGGAGGTCCGAAGCTGAATCCGGCAGATCCCGCGTCGCGGGAACGGTGCCTGTAAGCAGCCATCAGTGCCGCATCGTTCGGGCATCGACAACCGCAATCCAGGGGACACCCGATTGGCAGCGTCTCTCGGTTCCGTTCCCACGATGCGGCGAGGCGCCCGAAGGGCGGATGGGGCGCTTCCCTCACGCCAACCTGCTATTGCATGCAGGAGCGGGGGCGATATCGGGTTGCCGGGATGCTGGTGCCAATGAGGACGGGAAAAGCCCTTTCGATTCGACAGGCATCCGCTTGCGGGGCAAACGCCGGCAGCGATTGTGCGCCCGTCGGTCATCAGCCAACGGCAAACCGGCACCTGATTAGCACGAACCTTCAGCAACACGGTGCTACCCCCTCC
>JAFAFY010000097.1 GCA_023423235.1 Pseudomonadota bacterium | reverse complement strand
CACGCCGCCCAGCGACATGCGCACGAACTTGCGGTTGGTCGCCTTGGCGATGCTCTGCCCCAGCGAGGTCTTGCCCACGCCCGGCGGGCCGACCAGGCACAGGATCGCGCCCTTCATCTGCTTGACGCGGGTCTGCACCGCCAGGTACTCGAGGATGCGCTCCTTGACCTTCTCTAGGCCGTAGTGGTCGGCGTCGAGCGTGTCCTGCGCGACCTTCAGATCCTTGCGCACCTTGCTGCGCTTCTTCCACGGCACGCCCAGCAGCCAGTCGAGATAGTTGCGCACGACCGACGCCTCGGCCGACATCGGTGGCATCTGCTTGAGCTTGTTGAACTCCGCGCGCGCCTTGGCCTCCACCGGCTTGGGCATGCCGGCCTCGGCGATCTTGCGGGCGATCTCCTCGATATCGTTGGGCGCATCGTCGATCTCGCCCAGCTCCTTCTGGATCGCCTTCATCTGCTCGTTGAGGTAGTACTCGCGCTGCGACTTCTCCATCTGCGACTTGACCCGGCCGCGGATGCGCTTCTCCATCTGCTGCACGTCGATCTCGCCGTCGACGAAGCCGACCAGAAGCTCCAGCCGGTCGGCGGTGTCGGTCGCCTCGAGCAGGCGCTGCTTGTCCGACAGGCGTACGCCGAGGTGCGCGGCAATGGTGTCGGCCAAGCGACCGGGCTCGTCGATGCCGGCGAGCGTCTGCAGCAGTTCCGGCGGCAGCTTGCGGTTGGTCTTGACGTACTGCTCGAACAGGCTCATCAGCGAACGCGCGATGGCTTCGACCTCGCGCGGCTCGCGGCCCTCGACCGGCGCCACCGGCGCACCGCGGCCGGCCAGCGCGCCGTCGTGTTCGTGGATGTCACGCAGGGCGACGCGCTCGATGCCCTCGACCAGCACCTTGATGGTGCCGTCGGGCAGCTTGAGCAGCTGCAGCACGTGCGCCAGCGTGCCGATCTGGTAGAGATCATCGGCCGCCGGGTCGTCGGTCTCGGCCGACTTCTGCGCCACCAGCAGGATGCGCTTGTCGGCTTCCATGGCGAGATCGAGCGCGCGGATCGACTTGTCGCGACCCACGAACAGCGGAATCACCATGTGGGGAAACACCACCACGTCCCGCAACGGCAGGACCGGCAGGTCGTGGATTTCGGGGGAGGTGCGCTCGCTCATTGGGTCCTCATCTGATACGTCGTGCCGGTGGTTGCCGGCGCCGGCCCGATGGCCAGCCATGCCACACGTTATGGGGCGCATACAGCGGCGATGCAAGCGGATTTTCCCGGCGCATGCGAAAACGCGCCGCAGCCCGGACGGGATGCGACGCGTCATGCGCTTCAGAGCGGGAGTGGAGGACGGCCGGCGGCCCGCCAACCGGTCTTCCCCAACGCCGGAACACTACATTCCGGCGCGGGCATCAATCGCCCGAGGCCACCTTCTGTTCCGGCGCCGGGGTTTCGTAGATCAGGTAGGGCTCGGACTTGTGCTCGATCACCGACTCGTCGACGACGACCTTGCTGACGCTCTCCAGCGACGGCAACTCGTACATGGTGTCGAGCAGTACCGATTCGACGATGGTGCGCAGGCCGCGCGCGCCGGTCTTGCGCTTGATCGCCTTCTTGGCGATCGCGCTCAGCGCGTCCTGGCGGAACTCCAGTTCCACGCCTTCCATCTCGAAGAGCTTCTTGAACTGCTTGGTGATGGCGTTGCGCGGTTCGGTCAGGATCTGGATCAGCGCGGCCTCGTCCAGTTCCTCCAAAGTCGCGACCACCGGCAGGCGGCCGACGAATTCGGGGATCAGGCCGAACTTGATCAGGTCCTCGGGCTCGACCTCAGCCAGCACCTTGCCGGTGTCAGCCTTGCGCTCGCTGCTCTTGAGCTTGGCGCCGAAGCCGATGCCGCCGGCGTCGGTGCTGCGCGCCTGGATCACCTTGTCCAGGCCCGCGAACGCGCCGCCAACGATGAACAGGATGTTCTTGGTGTCGACCTGCAGGAATTCCTGCTGCGGATGCTTGCGCCCGCCCTGCGGCGGCACCGAGGCCACGGTGCCCTCGATCAGCTTGAGCAGCGCCTGCTGCACGCCCTCGCCCGACACGTCGCGGGTGATCGACGGGTTTTCGCTCTTGCGCGAGATCTTGTCGATCTCGTCGATGTAGACGATGCCCTGCTGCGCCTTCTCTGCGTCGTAGTCGCACTTCTGCAGCAGCTTCTGGATGATGTTCTCGACGTCCTCGCCGACGTAGCCGGCCTCGGTCAGCGTCGTCGCATCGGCAATCGTGAACGGCACGTTGAGCAGCCGCGCCAGGGTCTCGGCCAGCAGCGTCTTGCCCGAGCCGGTCGGGCCGATCAGCAGGATGTTGGACTTGGCCAGCTCGACCTCGTCGTTCTTGCTGCGGCTCTCGATGCGCTTGTAGTGGTTGTACACGGCCACGGCGAGGGTCTTCTTCGCCCGCTTCTGGCCGATCACGTACTGGTCGAGCACCTCGAGGATCTCGCGCGGCTTGGGCAGCGAGCTGCGCGCAGACTGCGCCTTCTCCTCGAGCTCCTCGCGGATGATGTCGTTGCACAGCTCGACGCACTCATCGCAGATGAACACGCTGGGGCCCGCAATCAGCTTGCGCACCTCGTGCTGGCTCTTTCCGCAGAAGGAGCAGTAGAGGATCTTGTTGCTGTCGCCGGAACGACCCTGACGGTCTTCGCTCATGCCTTCGCCAAATCTGTATTGCGGTTACGTTTCGAGAATAGCACAGCGTCCGGCACCGCCAAGTCCGCGGCGCCACGACGAAGATGCCTTTTGAATCAATCGCTTGAACGATGCAGCGATCACGCCGGCTGGATCGATTCCTCGGGCCGGCGCTGCAGCACCTGGTCCACCAGACCGTACTCGCGCGCGGCCTCGGCGCTCTTGAAGTTGTCGCGCTCGGTGTCCCGGGCGATGGTCTCCAGCGGCTGGCCGGTGTGGTGGGCCATGATCTCGTTCAGGCGCTGCTTCATCGACAGGATCTCGCGCGCGTGAATGTCGATATCGGTGGCCTGGCCCTGGAAGCCGCCCAGCGGCTGGTGGATCATCACCCGCGAATTGGGCAGCGCGTAGCGCTTGCCGGCCGCACCCGCAGCCAGCAGCAGCGCACCCATGCTGGCCGCCTGGCCGAGGCACGTGGTGCTGACGTCGGGCTTGATGAACTGCATCGCGTCGTAGATCGCCATGCCCGCGGTGACGATGCCGCCCGGGGAATTGATGTAGAGGTGGATGTCCTTCTCGGGATTCTCCGCCTCCAGGAACAGCATCTGCGCCACGATGACGTTGGCCACGTGGTCGTCGACCCCGCCGACGAGGAAGATGATCCGCTCCTTGAGCAGACGCGAGTAGATGTCGTACGCGCGCTCGCCGCGGCTGGTCTGTTCGACCACCATCGGCACGAGGTTCAGGGCTTTGGTCTCGATGCTCATCAATCAATCCTGTCGGATGGAAAACGACCGGCGGGGTGGCCGGTCGCCGTGGATGCCGTGGTTCAGCCCTGCGGGCTGATGGCTTCCTGGAAGGTCAGCGGCTGCTCGGTGTGCTGGGCGCGCTCGGCGATCCAGTCGATCACCTGCTCTTCCATCACCCGGTTCTGCAGTCCGGACATCAACTTGGGGTCGTTGCGGTACATCTCAATGACCTGCTGCGGCTCCTCGTAGGTCGAGGCGATCAGGCGCATGGTCTCGTTCACGCGCTTGGGGTCGAGCCGCAATTCGTGCTTGCGGGCGACCTCGCCGACCAGCAGGCCGACCAGCACGCGCTTGCGCGCGTGGCCCATGAAGCCCTGGTGGGCATCGGCGGCAACGTCCGGGTTCTGGCCGCGGCGACGGGCCTCGTCGACCGTCTGGCGCAGCAGCGCGCGCGCCTCGGCCTCGACCAGCTTGGGCGGCAGTTCGACCCCGGAATACGCCGCGACCAGCTGCTCGCCGACTTCACGGCGCAGGCGCCCCATCAGCGCGCCCTTGAGTTCGCGCTCCAGGTTGGCGCGGATCTCGCTGCGGAACTGCGCCATCTCGCCGCTCTTGACGCCGAAGCTGCGGATGAACGCACCATCCACCTCGGGCAACTGCTGCTCGGAGACCCGCTCGGCCTTGACGTGCACCTGGGCCTGCTTGCCGGCCAGTTGCGGTACGCGCCAGTCCTCGGGGAAGGTGACCTCGACGGTCTTCTCTTCGCCGGTGGACACGCCCACCAGGGCCTCCTCGATCGCCGGGAACATCGCACCCGAGCCCAGCACCGTGGTGCCGCGCTCGACGCCCTCGGCCGGCAGGCGCTCCTCGCCGATCTGCGACCAGGTCTCGACATCGACCGCATCACCGGCCTTGGCCGGACGCGACACCGCGCTCCAGCTGCGGCGCTGCAGGCGCAGGTTCTCGATCATCCGGTCGATGTCGTCCTCGGCGACCTCGGCGGTGTGGCGTACGACGGTGAGCTTCTCCAGGTCGATGTCGCCGAAGTCGGGGACGATCTCGAAGGTTGCGGTGAACGCCAGCTCACCCTCGCCCGCCTCGCCGGCCGGCGCGATCTGCGGCTGCCCGGCCAGGCGCAACGCGTTCTCGCGCACCGCCTGGTCGAACCCCTCGCGCAGCAGGTTGTCCAGCACCTCGGCGCGGACCTGCTCGCCGAAACGCTGCTCGACCACCTTGGCCGGCACCTTGCCCGGACGGAAGCCCTTGAGGCGGGTGGTGCGCGCGATTTCGCGCAGACGCCCACCGACCTGGGTCTCCAGGCGTTCGGATGGCACGCGGAACGTCACTTTGCGTTCCAGGCTGCCCAGCGATTCGACCGAAACTTGCATATCCACTCCTGCGCTCACGGCTGCCGCCGCATGACATCTGATGTGTCGGAAATTGTTGAAGGACATCCCCGGAAACGGGATCTCCGGACCTGCCGGACCCGGATCCTTCCAGAGGCGGGCCACAGAACGCGATAGTGTGGCCGATTCGCGGGCGGCCCGCCAGCGCCGCGCATCGCGGGGCCCGGCTCCGGCAGCGGGCTTTGCGGCCGCCCGTCCTGCGGGCTGTCCTGTCGGCGCGATGGGCACCTGGCCGCGAACAGCCTGCGGCGTCCCGATCCGGACGCGCGACGGCGCGTTCGTCATGCCCGGCGCTCACGGTGTCACCTGGTGTGGTGCGAAAGGGGGGACTCGAACCCCCACGCCTTGCGGCACTGGTACCTAAAACCAGGGCGTCTACCAATTCCGCCACTTTCGCGATCGTGTCCGGCGGCTGCCGCGGACCGGCGCATCGTAGACGATTGCCGCCCCCGCCCGCATCTGTTGCGTGGCTGCCTGCAGAGCGGGCGAACCGCAGGTTCGATTCCCCCGGCAAGATCCGGAAACGAGAATCTGATTAGCACGATCTCTCAGTTCCCTTCCCCCGCATCCGGGGCATTGCGCCCTTTACGGGTGGAAGATGCCCGAAGGGCGGATGGGGGCGCTTCGCCCTCACCCCAATCCTCTCCCGCATGCGGGAGACGGGGCGATAC